>NZ_CALCYR010000040.1 GCF_937906425.1 uncultured Methanobrevibacter sp.
CATATGAGCGTAAGGTTTATGTTCATAGGAAATTGCTAATCAATATAATGTTTCGCGCAATCATCACAAAATTGGTATTTGATGTTTTTAAAAAAGGGGAAATGATTAGCTCCCTTGACTTGGAAGAATCCATTCAGTATGTTGAAGATTTTTATAAAACTATGCAAGAAACTGCAGATCGTGAAAATATTTCTATTTATTCTAAAGAATATTACTTAAACTTTTATAAAGATTTACATAAAGATAATCATGGCGATATATATATCGTTTATCTAAATAAAAAGAAGACTATGAAACTACTTAATAATAATTTAGATGAGCTTAATGAAAACTATGAAAGTTTAACAAGTGAAAATAAGAAAAAAGAAATTAAAAATCAAATAGATAAGCTTGAAAAATTAATTGACGAAATTAATGAAGTTAAAGAAGAAAAGCTTGTATTGTCATCAATAATAACAGCTAAATATGGTGATAAAGTTTGGACAATTCATGGTGGTAATAGTAGTATTCTTAGAAGTTTAAATTCTAACTATTTAATCTATTTTGAAATAATAAAGGATGCTGTAGAAGAAGGATATAAGACTATTGATTTCTTTGGCACTTCATTTAATCCTAGCCAAGATGATCCAGAATATGGTATCTGGTTATTTAAAAAAAGACTTGGAGGGGAATATACAGAATTCATAGGAGAGTTTGACTATGTATTTAAGAAGTTTACTTATAGAATGTTTAATATTCTTATTCCAATTAGGAGAAAACTTGCTAAGTTGAAAAGTAAAAGAAAAAATAAGCAAAAATAAAGCTTATTTTTTTATTAATTTCTTTAATTTCTTTAATGTAGTAAATAACTTATAAGTAAGCCCTATACCTAGAGTGAACTCTCCAACATATTCAACTACATTTCCATTGAATCCTTTTTTAAATTCGTAAATTCCATAATATTTATTTTTGGGATTAAAGTCACCAGCTATACCATAAAAATTTACATATTTATACCCCATTTTATATGCATCAGTGATATGAGCGTCATATAAAGCATATTTTGGATAATATTTCTTGTAATTAGTTAAAGTTCCACTACTTAATGATATATAGTCAGTTCCTGATTTTACTGATATTAATGCTCCAATATCTACTCCGTCTGGATGATTTTTTATCATCTCTTCAGTTTCCTTTATTTCTTCTTTATATTTTGTAATTAAATTATCCGATATCTCTTTTTTATTTCTTAATTTATTTCCTACCATATCAGTTTGCATTTTTTTATTTATTTCATCGTTGTTTTTTTCTTCTTCATTAAGTTTATTCTTTGTTAATTCAAGTCGTGATTTTGGGTCAATATATGCCATATAAACTTTAATATTATTTGGCATGCACTCAAACATGCTTTTATAATATTCATAACTTTTGGTATTGAACTCATCACGTTCCGCAGTTTCTTTAAATATTTTAGAAAGGCCTTTTATATCTTCTACATTACCAATCCTTATTTTCACTCCATTATTATGAGTTGCCTCAATGTTCTTTCTTGTTGATTTAATAAAGTTATTTTTAAGTTCATCATAAGATTTGTCAAGTTTTAATCTATATACCCACCTTACTTGCATTGTCTCAAAATAATTATTAAAACCATAGTGAGTAAACCCTAATTCTTTTAAGTTTTTAATTATTGTATCATTAGTTTTGTCATCAATTATTTCTCCATCACTAGACCTTATTCTATATATTACATTGGGATCAATCGTAATAGACATTCCATTATGTGACTTTATATACTTTTTTATATTTTCTACAAAAAAGCTTAGTAGTCCTTTATTGTTATAATCTATTATAAAGCCTCTTGAAGAATAGAATCTTTTCTTTTTTAAAAAGGATCCTACTGAATACATAAGAGTTGCTGCTACTACTTTTTTCTTATCTTTTACTCCAACTAAATAACATTTAATATTATTCTTTTCTTTAAAGTTTTTTAAATCTAATGTTTGCATATATGATTCCTGGTCATGTTTTTCAACAAATGAAGAATACTCTTTTTCAGTTAATTCAGTAAATTCCATAGCATCATCTCCTATAAAATTAATTATAGCATAAAAAAGGAATTACTTAAATAATTCCTTATCTTAATCGGCTACTTGTGTTAAGGTTACTTCCGTTGTTATTTCTTCTTTACCACGTATGTATTTAACTTTAATTGTATCTCCAATATTATGTTTATATAATAAATATCTTAGGTAAGCTGTATTAGTAACTTTACTACCATCTATTTCGATTATTACATCGCCTTTTTTAATCCCAGCTTTATCTGCACTTGAACCATCTACAACAGAAAGAACTGCTATCCCTTCCTCAATACTACTATCAATTGAAACATTATATTGATTTAATAGTGCTGTTTCGGTAACATTTACGTGTGTTATTCCAAGAAGTGGTCTTTCTATTTTTCTTCCATTTTCTAGATCGTCAATATGTTTCATGGCATCTTCAATTTTTATTGCAAATCCCATACCTTCAATACTATCATTTACTAGTTTTAATGATGTAACTCCTATTATTTCACCATTAATGTTCACAAGTGCACCCCCACTATTCCCTGGGTTAATTGAAGCATCAATTTGGATTACATCTTGTACCCAATCATCTTTTGATTCAACACTTACTGTTACTTTTCTATTTAGTCCAGAAATATGTCCACCTGTTACTGTATTATAATATTCCTCTCCTACTGGTGTTCCAATAGCAATTACTGATTCTCCTAATTGCAATTCTTCGGTTGAACCAATCTTAGCAACTGAAATAATATTCTTTACAGGAACTCTTAATACTGCTATATCCATGTATTTGTCTCCACCTAATAGTTCTGCATCAACTTCTTCACCGCTAGTAAATGTAGCTGATAAACTAGTTGACCCATCTACAACGTGCTGATTTGTCATAATGTAACCATATTTGTCATCTACCTTATAAACAAATCCACTTCCTGATCCAGCTAATTTTCCTTTTTGATAATTTTTTATCATTACTACGGAATCATATACTTTATTTACCGTTTGACTTAATCCACCATTTTCTATAACCATTGTTCCACTCATGCAGTTTGAACAACTATTATAGACTAGTGAATTTTCTTCTCCATTTTTTAAACTAGTATCATTTTTATTAAGAAATATATAACTTAATTCAATCCCAGCTAAAAATGCTAAAATAATTGCTATTATTGTTAAAAATTTAAAAATACTTAATAAAAAAAACATGAAAAATTTTACAGAAATTAAAAAAAGATAGAAAAGATATTTTACAATTTAGAGAAAAAATTAAAAAAATTAGCTCATTTTTGTAAATTTTTATAGACAAAAATGAAAGTGAAATTTTTTTGAAAAATAATAAAAATTTTTAGGGTAAAAAATTAAAAATAATGGGTTGAATCACAAACTAAAAACAAAATTATAGATAGAAATAAAAAATCTGATAAAATAGAAGAAATATAAAAAAATTATAGTAAATAAGAGGATGTTAAAAAATTAAAAGAAAATTAGAAAAAAACGAATGTAAAATGAATGTGAAAATGACAAAAAAGTAAAAATTTGTATACAAGAGAAAAAAAATAAAATAAGAAAGTAAAAAGAAAAAAAAGTAAAAATTTCAATAAATAGAAAAAAATTAAAATAAGAAAGTGAAAAGACAAAAAAGAAAATTTCTATACAATAAAAAAATTAAAATAAAAATAGAATTAAATATCCAATTCAGAAATATTTCTAGTGAAATTATATCCGAAATTAGGATGGGAACAAGCATGAATATGAATATAATTAGCAAGGGTATTTCCAACTGAAACTCCATCCATATTGTTTAATACTCCATTTCCACGAAGAACATCAAATACAAGAGAATCTGTACTGTTTATATTGAGTTTAGTGTAATGGAACTCATGTCCTCTGAATATATCCCCCTCATTTGATATAAGATTATCCTGATTGGATCTTGCAATAATATAATTTAAACCCTGAACCCTTTCAGTCATTTCAGAGGAATAAGGAATAGCATCAACCATATTAAATCCGTCAATGGATTTAGAAAGATAGATAAGACCTCCACATTCTCCATAAATTGGCCTATTTTCCTTATGGAATCTACGAATATCCTCTAACATAGAAGTGTTTTGAGACAATTCCTTCTGAAATACCTCAGGATATCCTCCGCCTATATACAATGCATCAACATCTGGAAGATTTTCATCCTTATATGGACTAAATGGAATTAACTCTGCATTATTATCCTCAAGAGACTCTAAAGTTTCCTTATAATAAAAGGTAAATATCTCATCCTGGGCAACACCTATCTTGACACTGTTTTTATTATCTGTTTTCCACAATTCACCAGGTTTTGAATCATTTGTAACCGGAAGGTCTAATGCATCATTATGCTCTCTGTTAAAATCATCCTCATGGGATTCAATTGCAATATTTTGATTGTCTTTTACAGCAGATTTGGAACTTGTCTTCATTATGTTCTTTAAGGCATCCAAATCTATATATTCCTCTGCAATCTCTCCCCAAAGATTAATGTTTTTAGTAATTTTATCTTTTTCAAGAGCTGGAACAAGACCTAAGTGTCTCTCTTCAACTGTAATCTTTTCGTCTCTAGGTATTCCCCCAATAACTGGAACATCTGCCAACTTTTCAACAGATTCCTTGGCCTTCCTATAATGGCGTGGCCCCTTAACCTTATTCAAGATAACTCCTTCTATTCTGACTTGAGGGTCAAGCGCCTTGAATCCAAGCACAATAGCTGCAGCACTTTTAACAAGACTTCTGGAATCCATAAGAAGAACTACAGGAGCATCCAAAGCCTTTGCAATTGAAGCGGTATTTCCCACATCACCTATAGGACTGATTCCTTCATAAAGACCTCTAACACCTTCAATGATTCCCATATGTGAGTTTGATTTTTTAAGAGCTCTTTTAAATGAGTTGATTATCTGAAAATCATTCATGAAAAAGGAATCCAGATTTCTGCTAACATTTCCTGTAGCGATAGTGTGATAGGATGGATCTATAAAATCAGGCCCTATCTTAAAAGGTTGAACATTTTCATCTGAAAGCGCCTTCATGATTCCTGTTGAAATTGTTGTCTTTCCAACTGCACTTCCAGTTCCAGCTAGTACGAGTTTCATATATTAAGATTATATAAAATTTTATATAAAAGTTTCTTATGGTTAAGGGAAATTTAATTAAAGTACAATTGAATTAGATAAAAAATAAACTTTTTAAACAAATTTTGAAAAATCGTATTAAATTTGAAAAATTTCAAAATCGTTAAATAAAAATAAAGAAAGAAATTTAAAAAAAATGTATTGAATTTGAGATATAAAAAATATTTAAATGAAAAATAAAGAAAGAAATTTAAAAATACTATAAAAGTAAAATTTTAAATAAATTAAAAATATATTAAAGTGTAGTTAGTTATTAAGAAATTAAATAAATTTTAACTAAAAAAGGACAATGAAAAAATATTTAAAAATAGTGTATAATAAAAAATAAAAAAATATCTAATAGATTTTAGAAGAAAAATTTAGAAAACTATTATAGAAAACTATTTTCGAAAAACTTTTAGAAAATCTTTTAAAAATCTTAAAGAAAAACCTTTAGAAAAACTTTTAGAAAAACTTTTAAAAAACATATAGAAAATCTTTTAAAAATCTTTTAAAAATTAATTTGAGGAATTAAAATGTCAACTATGGAAAAGATGCAGGTTTTGGCTGATTCTGCCCAATATGATTTATGCGATTATGTCAGCCATAGCAAGAGTTCTCAAGTTAATTTGCCTGGAATATACCATGCTACAGGTCACGACGGATGTAAGATTCCATTATTTAAAACATTAATGACTAACAAGTGTAAAAATGATTGCAAATACTGCATCAATCAAAGCAGACGTAACTTTACACGTCTTGAATTAAGTCCTGACGAACTCTCAAGAGCATTTCTCCATTACTATAACAACGGATATGTCAATGGTCTTTTTTTAAGTTCAGGCATATCAAATGATATAGATCAGACAATGGAAAACACCATTGAAACAGCACGATTGCTTAGAAAAGACTATGGATATAAGGATTATATCCATTTAAAAATCATTCCTGGAGCAAGCAAGGATTCAATAAAACGTGCAATGAGTCTTGCTGACAGGGTAAGCCTAAACATAGAGGCTGCAACAAAGGACGGACTTAGTGAAATTACAAGCACAAAGGATTATAACAAGGACATTCTAAAAAGATTGGATTGGATGCATCAGATAGCAAGAAGAAATCCAAGCTTTGCAAAATCCGGCCATACTACACAGTTGATAGTTGGGGCAAATGATGAAAGCGACTATGATATACTCAAGAGAATGGAAGGATTATACAAGAAAGTTGACTTGAGAAGAAGTTATTTCAGTGCATTTTCTCCTGTAGAGGGAACCGAATTTGAAAATAAGGATGCCTGCAATATTGAAAGAACCAATCAGCTATACCATGCAGATGCACTTTTAAACGATTATAAGTTTAAGACTAAAGAGTTGGTATTTGATGAGAATGACAGGCTCTCATTAAGTGAAGACCCTAAGATTCTTGCTGCAAGGGAAATGGATATATTCCCTGTAGAAATCAATACAGCATCATATAGGGAATTGATTAGAGTACCTGGAATTGGCCCTACATCAGCAAGAAGGATAATTAACATTAGAAAAGCTATGCCATTTAAGAAATTGGAGGACTTGAAAAAGTTAGGCGTAGTTGTAAAAAGAGCAGAGCCTTACATTAAACTAGAGGGAAAATATCAGCAATCCTTAGACAATTTTTAGAGAAAATAAGAAAAAAATTTAAAAATTTGAAAAAATAGGAAAAAATCTACTAAAAATTTTAATTTTTTATGTAAAAAATATGAATAAAAATTAGATAAAAAATTAGATAAAAAGTCTAAAAATTATAAAAATAGTATGTAAAAAATTAGATAAAAAGTCTAAAAATTATTAAAAAATTTGTGTAAAAAAATATGAATAAAATTTAAATAAAAAGTCTAAAATTATAAAAAATAGCATATAAAAAATAAAAATAGATAGAAAAATCTATTTATACATTTGAATTTCTATAATGGAAACATTAGTTGTAACACCATCATTATCGACGACTTCTTCAGTATCGATACGAATATCCCCTACTTCCAAATCAGGTACAAAACGATTTCTTACAATTTCAGCAACATCAACAGCTCTACTTATAGCTCTTCCTCTTGCTTTTAAGAAAATTTCAGAAGCGCCATTGTTTATTTGAGTCACTACTGCAAGAACGTAATTCATTACTGGTTTATTACCAATGTACACTATGTTATCTTCTGACATCAATGAACCTCCAATGCAATTAATATTAATTTTATACTACAAGATATAAAAAGTTTTTTAAAAAAACCTATATAAAATCTTAAAAATATTATATTCATATAAATATTTAGTTAAAACTAAAAAAGAATATAATTATTAGTTTAAACTTAAAAATAAGAAAAAATAGACCTTATAGACAAATACAAAAATTTTTAGGTTTAAAATTAATAAAAAACTATTTTCAAAACCTTAATTAATTATAAAAAAGAGTTAAATAAGTTAAGATTTATAAAATTGATTTTTAAAAAAAATTCTTTAGTCCTAATTAAAAAAATATGAAAATAAAATTAATTTAAATAATTTTACTTAAAAAATATGAAAATAAAATTAATTTAAATAATTTTACTTAAAAAATATGAAAAT
>NZ_CALCYR010000041.1 GCF_937906425.1 uncultured Methanobrevibacter sp.
AATGCTTTTTATTTCTTTTTTTATTTTTTTACTTATTTTTAATGCTTTTTATATCTTTTCCACTATTTCTTTTTTCTTTTCTCCTATTTAGAAATGAATTTTTTCTTTTTTTCTCTAGTAATGAATCTTTTCATTTATTAACTTGTTTTATTAAAAATTAATGTTTTATTGACATCATAACATCCAATTGATAAAAAAAATAACTGTTTTATTAAAAATTAATGATTATTTAACCCCACTTCCAATATCAAGAATAGGGATCTTGCTCATTATGTAAATCAGCAGCCAACTTAATCCAATAATTATAATGGAACTTACAGGAAGCCATAAAAACGCATTTGTCTTTCTAATCGGATTTAAAAATCCATCAAACATTATGTATCTCATAAGAATATAATGTGAGAAATAAATTCCAAAACTGCATGATGAAAAGAGTACAATATATTCTCCAATCTTTCTTTCCTTAATTGGTTTAGCTCCCTTTTTAATGTAATTTATGTCTGCATACTTAAATGCTATAAACAGTCCAATTGTTTCCATTATTACAAAGATGTTAAAGAAATCAACTGGTTGAAGGGCATATCCTCCAAGTCCCTTAAGGTATATTTGTGCAAAGTGGCCAATTATTCCAACAATAAACATTATGACTCCAATCAGGAAGAGTTTCTTATTTTCAATATTGAATTCTTTGTTTTGAATATATGATCCCATTATGAAATATCCAAGAACAGGGAAGAAATAGAATATTACCTTGAAATTATATTTCATTTGAGGATAGTCAAAGAATCCAAGTGAAAAGAGTATTGAAAGGATGATTGTTATTGTGATAAGGTATTCGCTTCCCTTCATTCCTTCCTCACGTATGAAACTGCTTACAACAGGAATAAGGAGGTAGACTCCAATCAATGACCAGATAAACCAGAATAATGCTGAATAGTCTCCTACACCGAATGCAGTATTTATCACATAGGTTATTGTAAGGTCAAAGTGCCAGTATAGAACCCCTACAACTACATAGATTATTATCCAGAATAGAAATGGCAGGAAGACCCTTTTGAAACGTTTTTCCAAAAAGTGTTTAACTTCATATTTGCGGGTTAAAAGAAGTGCTCCACTTACTGTAAAGAATAGGGGAACTCCTATTCTTGTTAGGGAGAATATGCTTGAACAGAATAACCAACTGTAAAAGTCGTATGAAAAAAGTCTTGTCATGTGTCCAATAACCACTAGGATGATTGCAGTTGAACGAACCATATCTAAATATAATATTCTCTTGGGGCTAATGCTCATTATATCACTAATTAAAATCACTTATTAGATATTTTATTAGTTCGCATTAATATAGATATATATTTCATTGATTTTTTTTTAAGCAGTTTATATAATTAATCATGGATTTTAGCTATTTTTAAATTCCTTTTTTTAGCAGTTAATCATGGATTTTAGCTATTGAATTTTTTAAATTCCTCAAAATCTTCGGAATAAATTTCTTTTTAGTGATTTAGAACTCGAATTATTTTTTCTTTGAAAATCTTCATATTTCATTTTATCACTTCTCTTTTATTCCCTTACTATATTGATTAATGTTTTCAAAAATACATTCAGATTTCTCATTTTGCAGAAGTGGTTTAAATCAATGTTAATTTTTAAGGACAATTCACTGAATTCAACTGGATTTATATCTTCTTTGATGAAAAAATGATAAACCATGCCTTTTTCATCTTCATCCGATTCTTCCATTAAGCATTTTGTAAAATTATATTTTTCCAATGCATATTCATTAAAGAATTTATGAATTTGATCATATTCATTAAGATTTTTATAATCCTCTTCTTTTAATTTAAGATATTTGAATACTGGTCTTTGTGAATCTTTATTGATAATTAAATAAAATTCATCTCTTATTTCGAATAAATAATTATGAAATTTATCATATTCCTTTTTAAATTCTTTTTTAATATCTTTGTGATTGTTTTTTGGATTAGGTCATATTTTGATGAACTAATATCTTTGTGATTGTTTTTATGGATTAGGTCATATTTTGATGAACTAATATCTTTGAGATTGTTTTTATGGATTAGGTCATATTTTAATGAAGTAATAGTATTAAATTCCTTTAAAAGACTTAAAACTAATTCATAAGTTCTATTCTCATTTAGTTCAATGCTTTCATTAATTAAATATTCAATTCTCAAAAAATCAAAATATTCTGTTATAAGGATATTATTGTCACTTAAAAAATCAGATATCTTTTTACAGGTATTTTTTATTTCTTCGATTATTTTTGCATTTTCTCTTTTCAATTTCTCTTCTTTTCTATTTTTTTCTAAATCTTTAAAAATGCTGTAAATTTTTTTAATTACAAAGTTAATTTCTTCTTTTAATGAATTTTCATATTGTATGATGAAATTTTTATTGTGTGCTGGTGTAATGATTGTCATTTTTTTCACCTTTTTTTTCAATATTAGTTTGGTCTTTATATTATTTAAATGTTTAATTTTTTCCTTCTTTTTCTTTTATTCCAATTAATTAGTTTTATTTTCTAAAAATAGTTTAATATATTTAATAAATAGTAAAACTAATGAATTTTAATCTTTTTGTTAATGTATAGTTTACTATTTGTTAAAAGTAGGAAATTTTTTTAAAAACTTAATTTTTAATTTTTAAAAAAGCATTTTCCAATTTTGTTTTAAATTTTATTTTTTAATTTTTTAAAAAAGCATTTTCCAATTTTGTTTTAAATTTCATTTTCCAATTTATTTAAAAACTTAATTTTCATTTTTAAAAAATCATAATTTGCCCAATTTCCATTTTAAAAAATAAACAATTTAAATAGATAAAACTTCAAATATTAAATTAGTTAAACTACTAAAATTATTAAATGACTAATTTTTAATTTAAATTAGTTTTATTTAATGACTAATTTTTAATATTAAATTATTAAACTACTAAAATTATTAAAGGACTAATTATTATGAAATATGATTATCTAATAGTAGGTTCCGGCCTGTTCGGTTCCGTATTTGCATATGAAATGAGCAAAAAAGGTAAAAAATGTCTTGTGATTGAAAAGCGTGATCACATAGGGGGAAACGTATACACAGAAACTCAACACAATATAAACGTACATAAGTATGGCGCACATATATTTCACACCAACAATAAGAAGGTATGGAATTACATAAACCAATTTGCTGAATTTAACCGTTATACAAACTCCCCTGTTGCAAATTACAAGGGTGAATTATACAACCTTCCATTTAACATGAACACCTTCTACCAGATGTGGAAGGTCAAGACTCCTGAAGAGGCAAAGGAAAAGATAGAACAGCAGAAAAGGGAATATTCCGTTGAAAATCCAAAAAATCTTGAAGAGCAGGCAATATCCCTTGTAGGTCCTGACATATATGAAAAGCTTGTTAAGGGATATACTGAAAAGCAGTGGGGCAGGGACTGTAAGGACCTTCCTGCATTCATCATTAAAAGACTTCCTGTAAGGTTTACCTTTGACAACAATTATTTCAATGACATGTATCAGGGAATTCCTATTGGAGGATATGCAAGAATAATAGAAAAAATGCTTGAGGATGTTGAAGTCAGGTTAAGCACTGATTTCTTTGATGATAAGGAAAAATGGACATCCATTGCAGATAAGGTTCTCTTTACAGGGATGATTGATGAGTATTATGATTACTGTTATGGTGAGTTGGAGTATAGGGGACTTGAGTTTGAGTTTGAAACCCTGGATATGGAAAACTATCAGGGAAATGCTGTCATTAACTATACCGATAGGGAAACTCCATACACAAGAATTATTGAGCACAAGCATTTTGAGCAAACCGAATCTCCAAAGACCGTCATTACAAGGGAATATCCGAAGGAATGGAAAAAGGGTGAGGAAGCCTATTATCCTATGAATGACGAAAGGAATACGGAACTCTATGAAAGGTACAGGAAATTGGCTGAAGAGGAAGAGAATGTAATCTTTGGCGGAAGACTTGGAATGTATCAATACTTTGACATGTGGCAAGTAATTGATGAAGCCTTAAACTTAGTAAATAGGATGGAATAGTTTAATTCTATCTTATTTTTGATTATTTTTAAATTAAATTTTTTTATTATTTTTTAGGCTTTGTAGAAACCCTCCATTTTTATGAAATTTAGATTGATCGGTAAATGTTGCAAATCAATCCTTAGAGTTTGGTTTCTTTAATGGACATGATTGAACTACTGCTGTGATTTGTTCAGTCAAAAGTTACGTTTAATTATGCTAAATACTTATTCGCTGTTGTTTGAATTTTTTGCATCAATGTGTAATTTCAAGTGTAAAATGAGGGTTTCTACAAGACCGTTTTAATAAGATTTGTTAAAATAGGATAAAAATTACAAGCTAATAATCCTAGCATTTTTATTGACCTGCCTAATCCTATTCGATACACTTTCCATATCTTCATCCGAAAGCTGCTTGAAAGATTTGTACTGCTTGTTCAAACGACCGTATTTGGTTTCTGCAAGATTATGTGTCTTGAATATTTCCACATTGGAATCAGGATAGGATTTTAAAAGACTGGAAATCTTAATAAGATTATCCTCATTTAATGTGCATTCATAATTCAAAGGAATTCTAAATACCACATTTTCCTTTTTTATGCCTGAATTGTCAACCAATTCAATATTATTCAAATAAGTCTCCAAATCAAGCCCTGTGAGAGATGTATCAGCTAATGATTTAATGTCAATATAAATAAAATCAGCATAATTTAAAGCCATTAAAACGAGTTTTTCATCAACAGATAAAGCCGTTTCAAAGCAGATATTGATATTTTTTGATTTTAAGCTTTCTAAAAGAGCTTGCCATTTCCTGTAGGGGTGTTGTTGATGAGTAGATGATGATTGCAGTTAATGATACAATCATACGAATTAAAAGCAAAATTGCCCAATTGAGACCAAAATCAGTAACATGCAGCCATGAATAGCTCCAGATTATATTTCCCGGTTGGATGAATGGCTGAAAAATTATGATTGCTCCTCCGAATGGAAGAAGCATTAATAATCTCTTGAATGAATCGATATAGGACAGGTCTGCTATTTTCAATATGATAATCAGCATTATTTCCAATATGATGGGTATGAATATTTCCTTGGATACAACACAGACTAGGAT
>NZ_CALCYR010000042.1 GCF_937906425.1 uncultured Methanobrevibacter sp.
AAACTATTTATAAAAAAAATTGGAAATTTCAATTTAATATTTTCAAACTATTTATAAAAAAAATTGGAAATTTCAATTTAATATTTTCAAACTATTTATTAAAAATTGAAAAACTTTATAAGTGATTATTGTTTATCTTATATAGCCGGTGATAAATAATGGTTAATGTTACTAAAGAAAACAGGAAAGTAGTAAAAAATATTGGTAAAAATAAAATGAATAAACACAAAACTGAAAGAGAAATTACTTTGGATGTATCTCCTTTTATGGCAGCATATTTCCTAGGATATGTGAAATCCCAAAAAGGAGAAAAAATAGCAAGTGAAGATGTTGAAAAATTGTTGATGGGAGTCTGTTTATCTATGGGTATCAACCCAATAGAAGACATTACTGATTTGTTCAATGCATTGTTTGGCTCTGTAAAAGAAGAAAATGAAGAACCATTGAGTTTCTATTCATGATTCTCACTTTTCTTTTATTTTTTTTAATAGGTTTTTATTTGATTGTATTTTTTTATAAAAACCTGTTTTTGTATTTTTTAGGTTTTTAAATGATTGTATTTTTTTATAAAAACCTGTTTTTGTATTTTTTAAGTAATTTAGATTAATATTTTTTTAGCCATTTTAACTAATTTTTAATAAATCTTTAAACTTATTTTTTTATAATTTCCTAATCTACTCTTATTTTTTTCCGATAAATTTATTTATTCTCTTTTAAAAAAATTTTAGTAAGGCTGTTTAATTTTATTCATTGTTTTTAAAACAATTTTTATTTATTCTCTTTTAAAAAAATTTTAATAAAGCTGTTTGATTTAATTCATTGTTTTAAAAACAGTCATTAAAAAAACTTTAAATTAACTCTTAAACAAAATAAAAATAAAAACTTCAATTAATGTGTTACCATGATAGAAAATATTCTAATACTAAGTGTAGGAGGTTCTCCAGAACCTCTAATCTTTTCAATAAACAAGTTCAATCCAGACAGAATCATATTTCTGCACACTCCACAGACATTTAAGGAAATAGACAAAATAATAAAGGAAACCAAGTATTCCAAAAATATTGAAAGCTTTGAAATCACAGATCCTGAAAGTCTTGATGAGTCATTTGCAGTTTCAAAAAAGGTCTTTTCCTCGTTCAGTGATTCAAACAGCTATGAGGTTACAGTTGACTTTACAGGAGGAACAAAACCTATGGTTTCAGGCATTGTGCTTGCTGTAGTCGAGGGAAACTACTCCAACTTCAAGTTCAGTTATGTAGGTTCAAAGGACAGCGAAAGCAGAAACAAGAATGGCGTAGGTATTGTCAAGGACGGTTCTGAAATCACAAAGATGCAGATAAATCCATATAAAAAATATGCAATCACTGAATTTAAGCGTGGAAAGAGTTTCTTCAATTCATATCAGTTTGAAGCTGCACGTGAAAACTTCACATGTGCAAAGAGGAGATTGGAACATGATGAAAATCAGGTAAATCTTGCTGTTATATATAGAAAGCTTGTCAAGTTCTATCAAATCTGGGACAAGTTCTATGACAAGAAGTCAAGAAGCCTTGACTTATATGATTATTTAACAGACATAAACAATAAAATAAAGGGAAACAAGTACAATTATGATTCCTTCAATGGCACAGACTTTTATATCCAGTTAAACAATAACCTGAAGTTTTTAAGCCTTAAGATGCGCGGAGTTGAGATGGAGGATGAGGACAATTCAGAAAGTGCGCTTCTAAAAAACAGAATAAAATATTATCTGCCGGATCTTATTAACAATGCTAGAAGAAGAATTGATGAGGCAAAATATGACGATGCGGTAGCAAGATTGTATAGGGTAAATGAATTGATTGCACAAATCAAGTTATGTGAATATGACCTTATCCTTGAAAATAGGCTTCAGGCACAGAAGGAATTTGTAATAAGTGTTGACAAAATCAAGCAAAAGGCAAGGGGTCAGACAAATGAGACTGCTATAGGGGCATTCATTGAGAGAAATTCAAATAAGAAGGACCTTAATAAAGGCATATTAAGACTTTCAAATGACAGAAGTTATGAGCTTCTTGAATTCTTTGACTTTGAAAAGGAGGAGAAATTTGATGAACTCAACACTGCACTTAAGGTAAGAAACAATTCAATATTGGCTCATGGATTAAATCCAATCAGTGAAGAAAAGGCTATTGCCCTCTTTGAAAAGACAGTTGTTTATGCAAGCTCTTATTTCGAGGACTTGGAAGACTTAATGGAATTGGCTAAGTTTCCAAAGTTTGAAATTTAATTGTTAAATCTTCTTTAAGTTCAATTTTTTCTATTAAAAATTTTTATTTTAAATTTTTTTTCACTTTTTAATAATTTTTTACTACTTTTTTATAAAAATTTTTATTTTTAATTTTTTACTACTTTTTTAAAATTTAACTACTAATTTAATTTTTACTACTTTTTTAAATTTTATAATTTTTTTAGTAATTTTATAAAAAATTTTCTATTTTTAATCATTTTAATCAACTAATCATATACATCTACTTATTTAAAAATTTTAAAATTAATATTTATTTTAATTTAATTAATTGCAAGTACAATTATTTTAATAGTTATTAAATTATTTTTATTTTAATTATTCATTTTATTAAGAATATTAATCAAATATTTCTTTTTAAAAATTCTACTTTTTTTAATTTAATTATTCAGTTTTTAATTATTCTACTTTTTTTACTTATCATTCAATATTGTTTAAATCTTATCAAAAAAGCCTTAATTTATAAAATAAATAAACTTAATTAATTGAAAAATAAATATAATACTATAAAAATTAGGTCGTGTTATCATAAAGGATTTCAGCTTTTTAAACAATATCAATGAGGAATTGGATAACATATTGGATCATTGCAATAAAATGGAAAACAATATCCATTCTCACCCAGAATATTCAATAAATGAAGCTTCAAAAGTCCTTTTACGCCTAATTAAAGATATATTTAAAAGGGAAAATATTTCAGAAAGTCAAAAGCAAGAGAAATATTATAAATGGCAGAGCAGTGAAAAAATCAGGCTTGGTCAAGATGGTGACTTCAAATATGTCGCCTATGATAAAAACAATCTTTGGATAGCAATAAATCTTATACGTGAATTTGACCTATATCCTAAAGATCAAATCGATATGATGAATCAAATCCGTTTGATGAGAAACAAGATTGAGCATGGTTCAATATATGATGATTACAGCAATGTCGAGCTTAGAATTTTTGCAAACACCTTTTCTGATTTTCTTCATGAATTTGCAATGGAATACTATACCCGTTATAATCTGTTTAATGAGGGAAGCAACAAGTATAAATGTCCCCTTTTGGATGATGTTGAATATGATTCAAGTTCAAATCATTCCTGCACCAATTTCAAAAGCTGTCAAAGGAAGGAAAATGCATACAAGCACCTCAGCAATCTGAAGATTCTTGATGAAATCAAGGAGGAATATGGTTTTTCAAATATAAACAACCTTAATGATTTGGAAGAATACTGCAGCTATTTTGATTATTTCCTAAGCAGATGCTCCTATGTTGAGGACAATGAGAGACTGATTTCATCAATAAACAATGTAAAAAGTTTTGACAGGGAAAACTATAACAATATAGAATCAGTTGAGTATGAATACAATCTAATCAAGGAAGAGATTCTTGACGAAAAGAGAAACAGCACATTAAAAAAGGAACTTCAACTGCTTAATGAAAAGATTATTCAGGCCCAGGATATCTTAAAGCAGATGAGCCTAAACTATAAAACGGTTTTAATCAATAAGTTAAGTCTCTTTGAGGATTATAAGAATAATTTGAAAATTCTAAACAACAAGCCTAATTTCATTAATGATTTTGATGAAATTGAACTATTGCTTGAGATAATTGAAGACAAGCAAAATGATTCAATAATATTTGATTTTGAATATATTGATATAAGCAATGCAGTCAATAACTTTGAGGAAAGCATTGCGAATTCAATATTAAAAAAGGATATTGTTTATGAGTCAGGTTTTGCTGCTAATGGCTCATTTAGTTCATCAAAGGATTCTAATTCAGATTTTAATTCTTCTAAGGATTCTAATTTTAGTTCATCAAATAATTTTAATTCTTCAAATAATGTTAATTCAGATTTTAATTCTTCAAATAATTTTAATTCTAATCCAAATTCTTCAAATGAGTCTAATTCTAATTCTACTAATGGTTCAGATTCAGATTCAAATCAAAAACTTCCATTTGAAATTGAACTTGACGAGTATGACAAAAACCTAAGATTGCTAAACAGTGACAAGGCCATTGAATTTAAGAAAATACATGACATTGACTCTAAAATTAAATTTTACAAAAACAAGCTTAACAGATTATTAAATAAGGACCAATATAACGAAATCAAGGAACTCTTTGAATACCTCTTTGGAAAAGGTTTCACCCTTAATGAGGTAATGGAATATAAAAATCAGATTGATGCAGCAAAGATTCAAGTTAGAAACTGCCAAATCACATTAAACAATTATGCAAAGGAAGAGAAAAAGACTGAAGTTCTTGTAAATCAGGCAAGGCTCCTTATTCAGCATACAAAAGCCTATGATTATTATTCATCCATATTTAATCAGATGAATGAAAACAAGCTTAAGCTTGCCAAATATGACAATTGGGATTACAATTCAAAGAAACTTGAAAAAATCTTTGGAAACCTATATGATGGATTCAACTCAAATCTGGACATATTGCATAAGGAATTTGAAATCAACAAGGAGTATTCCCTCCTCATTAAGGAAGGATTCTTTTCAGAAGACCTTGGAATTCATGTTGATAAGATTCAGTTAAAAAGGGACTTAACATCCTTTGAAACAATAAAGAAGGAAATTGACCTTAGAATATTGTCTATTAACAATCAATTAAGTCATAAATATTCTATTTTAAGCAGTGAAAATCTTTATGACCTTGAATTTGATAGGATAATTGAAATTTCCAACAATGTAATTAAAGAACTTGATATGATTTTAAGTTCAAATATCCTATACAATTCAAAAGAGATATTGGAGAATGATGAAGAATTGAACTTAAACATTGGCAGTTTAGAGAAAGACAATTCCCAAGAGGATAAAAAAGAGTCTGAACATTCATTAAAGCATATTTTCTTAAAGATAGGAAAAAAAGAGGAAAATGAATTTAAATCTGAAAATTCTAATTATAATAATTTTAATTTTAATAATCCTAATTCAGATCCTAATAATCCTAATTTAGATTCTAATAATCCTAATTCAGATTATAATAATTCTAATTTAGGTTCTAATAATTCTAATAATTCTAATAATTCTAATAATTCTAATAATTCTAATAATTCTATTAATTCTAATTTTGAATTAAATGATTCCGGTAAAAAATTAAATAAATACACATTTGATTTGGATGAAATAGATAAAAAAGAGAATAGTTTTAATTTCAATAATAAAAATAATAAAAATTATCAAAATAACAATTTTGATTTAAATAAAAATAAAAATAATAAAAATAGTAATTCTGATTTAAATGAAGTCGTTTCTAATTTAGAAAGCAATATTTACGACCTTTCAATTAATCAATTAAAAGAATACATAAGTAATGAAACTGAAGATATTGATGAAATATTGGAGCTACTTGATCTTGAGTACATCACATTGCTTATGAATTCAAGGGATTCAAATAGGGAAACCCTGGAAAATTGCAAGAGGAAGTTTAATCAATTCCTTGAGGATTCCATATTGAAGGAAAATATAGAAAATGACACTTATGCTAAGGAATTCTTTAAGGACAAATGGGATGGAATCAATTCTAATCATAAGGAATTGAATAAGTATCTGTCTAAATCACGGGCATTCACTGACCTGATTGACAAGGGAGTATTGTCAAGAAAGACAGAGGAGATTATTAATAAGGATATTCAATTGGAATTCAAGTTAAATGAATTAAGCAGAATCAATGATCTCTTAAGAAAGGATGAATTGATTGCTACGCTTCTTGCAGATAAAACTGACAATTTGTTTCGAACTGACTTTGAATTGATTAAATCCACTTTAAATGAATTTTATGGAGATTGTATGAAGTTAAATTCTTAAAAGATTTTATTTAATAATTTCATACGTTTTTTTAATTTAATTTAAATTTATTATTTTTTTCTTAATTTTAATTTAAATTATTATTTTTTACTAAAATTAATTTTAATTTCTTATTTTTTTCAAAAATTAATTTAAATTTATTATTTTTTTCTAAAATTAATCCGAATCCTTAAAAAAACTCATTTTAATTATTCAATAATGATCATCTTTTTTTAAATATCCGATGTGATCATAATGTCCCAAGAAATAGTCGTCCTTAGCACACAATTTAATAAATTCCTCTTCCGCAAGTTCAAATAAATTAATACTTTTATAATATCTTATGCGTATGAGATGAACCTGAATCTCTTCCGGAAAGTGTTTTTCATAGATTTCAAGAATATTTTCGGCTCTTTCAGAGTCTCCTCCTAACATGAAATCCTCAGCATAATCCAATACATAATCCCTTTCATATTCATCATCTTCATCTAGGGACAAAAGCCTATATCTTATTCCCTCATCTATTTCACCTAATTCAAAGTGTATTAATGCCTTCAATGCATAGAGTTTCTTGTCATTATGTCCCAGGTCCTCTGCCATCCTTATGTATTCGGCTGACTCATCATATCTTTTAAGGATTATTGCAATTTCAGCAAGTGTCAATATGGTAGGGATATTTTCCATATCATATGCCAATATTTTCTTCAGGGTTTCATAGGCTTGCTCGAAATTATTATTTTCATAATGGATTCCTGCTTTAAAGCGTAGCTTTTCAAGTTCATATTCCTCATCGGCGCTTTCATTGTCCATCATGCCAAGTGCATTTTCCTTTTCCTCAAGTATAGTATATGAAATTGCTACACTGAATTCAATTAAATTGTTGAGATTGTCTGGATCTATGATTTTATTTTCAAGCATATTCTCATATTCATATACAATTCTCTTGTATTTATTGAGTTGAAGAAGGAGGACAAACTTGCTTGTCATATTCAATTCAGTCATGCTTTCAAGCTCATTGAAATAGTGTTCAGCCATTTCAATATTGTCAAGTTTACAGTAAGCAACAACCATTGCCTCAAGAAGCATGGGATTTTCAGGATTTTTTTCAAGTTCATCCTTTCCATATTCGATTATCTTCTCATGATCCTCAAGTGAATCCCATAGACGTATAAATCCGGATTCCCTTATTCTAATGTCAGTTATTCTATCAAGGATAGTTTGGGCCTCATCATGTCTCCCGCTATTGATAAGTGCCAGTCCCTTATGGTGAAGGGCAATGTTTAAGTATTTCTCATCAGTGAGGGGGTCTTTGATTATCTCATCACAGATTTCAATTGCAAAATCATTTTCCATAATGTTTTTGTAAGCCTCTGCAAGTTTTAGCTTGTATTCTACAGATTCAGGCTTCAAATTAAGTAGTTGATAACATATTTCTATTGATTTGTGCCATTCATAGTTTTCTCTGGCAAGCTTGTTTTCTTCTTCCAGTTGACTGATTTCCTCTATCTTGCTTTTGTAATCATTGGCAAGTTCATCCTTAAGGAGTTTGTTTTCTTCCTTCAGGACTTCGTTTTCCAGTTTTAGATCTCTATATTGATTTTCAGAGATTTTTGTTTCTGAATTTTCAATCTCTAATTGGTCTTTCATATAATCACCTAATTGGATTATTTTTTGAATTACTATGAAATGACCTTGCTTGTATATAAAGCTTTTCAAATTTTTTTAAAATAGTTCTCTTTTTATAAGAAATCATATTTTTTCATAAATCCTCTCTTTTTAAGATTTATAAGAAATCATATTTTCTCTTTTTAGGATTTGTAAGAAAACATATTTACTCTTTTTAACATTTATAAGAAATCATATTTTTTATTAATAATTCTCTTTTTAAGATTTATAAGAAATCATATTTTTTCATAAATCCTCTCTTTTTAATATTGATTCAATGAATAATTGATGGAAATCTTTAAATACTAGTGTCTTCATGTTAAGTA
>NZ_CALCYR010000043.1 GCF_937906425.1 uncultured Methanobrevibacter sp.
TGTTTTTTTTTAATTTTTAATTTTAATTTTTATTTTTCATTTTTATTTTTATTTGAATTTTTAATTTTTAGCTTTTAATAGTTTTTTTTAAATTTTGATATGTCTTTTTTTTAATATCGCTAAAGCTTTTCTTTTTTCCATATTAACTTATTTTCCTCTCGATTTTAAAAAAATTAATCATGCTATTATTTTTTATTATTTGTCTTGTTTTTATTACTTATTTTTGATTTTAAGCTATTTTAAAAAGTATTTTATTTTTTTAAAAATAAATTAATTTGCTTAAGTATTTAAAATTGTATCAAATCGTTAAGAAAAAATTTATATATCCCGATAATAAATCTATTATTACTATTAATGAAATTAAATAATATTCAAAGATTTAGGAATTATTTGGGGAATTATTTTAAAAAATAATAAAAATATTGAATTTTTTATTAATTTATGAGGTATTGTTGAAATTATATTCATTTCATTTCTTTTTTTTTTAAATGGATGTTTTTGATAATTTCTTTGTCATTTAACAATCTAAACCTTTCTGAATTCTCTTTTTCTTATATTTGATTATTGATTAATGTCTGATAGTGTGATTAATTATTCGGAGGATAAAAAAAATGAAATCTATGAAAAAGATGATGATTGTTTTAATCATCGCAGCAATCGTAGCTGTTGGTGCAGCTTCCGCTGTAAGTGCTGGCTGGTTTGATTTCGGCACTCCTGACTTAGATGGACAAGAAGTAAACTTGGCTGCTGCAGCTAGTTTAAAAAATGTATATGATGATGAATTAATTCCTATGTTTGAAGAAAAATATCCTGGAGTAAAAGTTACTCCTACCTACGCTTCCAGTGGAGATTTACAAACTCAAATTGAAAACGGTCTGGATGCGGATGTTTTCATGTCAGCTGCTACCAAACAAATGGATGCATTAGCTGATGAAGGTTTAGTTGATAATGATACCAATGTTGAATTTTTAGAAAACAAAGTTGTATTAATTGTTCCTAAAGATTCTGACTTAAACATCTCTTCATTTGAAGATTTAAAAGATGTTGAAGGTAATATTGCTATCGGAGATCCTGAATCTGTACCTGCAGGTCAATACGCTCAAGAAATTTTAGAAAATCTCGGAATTTGGGATGATTTAGAATCTAAATTTTCTTTAGGTACTGACGTAACTGCTGTATTAAACCAAGTAGCTCAAGGATCTGCTGACTGCGGTATTGTATACGCAACCGATGCTAAATCCACTGATGATGTAAAAGTAATCTGTGAAGCTCCTGATGATGCTTTAGACACTCCAGTTATTTATCCTGTAGCTGTACTTTCCGGTGCTCAAGACACTGATGCTGCAAATGAATTTGTAAAATTCTTACAAACTGATGATGCTAAAGACATCTTCACTGAATACGGATTCACTATTCACGAATAGGTTTAGTATGATTATTCATATGGATGCTTTTAGTTATTCATATGAATAAATTTCTTTTTTTATGAATTTTCTATTTTAATAATTTAATTAATTTAGATTATTTTCATATTTTTTCTTTTTATTTTTCTTAGAATTTTACTTAAAAGTCTTATTTGAATGAATTGATTTAAATTGGGTTTTATTTTGTTTGAATGAATTGATTTAAATAATTTGAATTATTAAAATATTTTTATCGAAAAAATTTAAGGTGTTAGACATGATGGATTGGTCCCCCGTTTTTATTTCAATGAAAACCGCAAGCTTGTCAATATTCATAACCTTCTTTGTAGGTTTGTTTGTTGCTTGGGGTATTGTCAAAATGAAAAATGATTCATTGAAAATAGTTCTTGACGGTATTTTTACACTTCCAATCGTATTGCCCCCTACTGTAGTAGGGTTCTTTTTGCTTTATGTATTTGGAGTTAGAGGACCTATTGGAAAATTCTTTATAGAGTTTTTTGCAGTTAAAATTGCTTTTTCATGGTCTGCAACAGTTATTGCAGCAGTTGTCATGTCTTTTCCTTTAATGTACCGATCCGCCAGAGGGGCATTTGAACAGGTTGATTCCAATCTATTGGATGCCGGCCGTACATTAGGCATGTCCGAAAGGAAAATCTTTTCAAAGATATTGTTGGCCAATGCTTTGCCTGGTGTTATAAGCGGTGGAATTCTTGCATTTGCGCGTGGCTTAGGTGAATTCGGTGCTACAGCCATGCTTGCAGGTAACATTGCAGGACAAACCAGAACTCTCCCAATGGCTGTTTATTCAGAAGTGGCTGCTGGAAACATGGGGGAGGCTTTTAATTATGTAATAGTGATTGTTATTATATCCTTTATAGCTATTTTCATTATGGATTATCTTTCCTTACGTAAGGAAAGACAATGGAGATAGTTCAGTTTTAATAATTTTATTTTAATAATTTTAATAGTTTTAATTAGTTTATAAATAATAATTTTAATAATTTTATGTTTAAATAGTTTTAATAGTTTTTATTTTTATTGTTTTGTTTATTCTGAGGAAAAAATATGTCTGATAAATTGTTAAAGGTAGATATCCAAAAGAAACTTAAGGAATTTGACCTTGAGCTTAGTTTTGAATTGGAAAAGGGTTGTTTGGGTATTTTAGGTCCTTCAGGTTGTGGTAAGAGTATGACCTTAAAGTCCATTGCAGGCATTGTCGACCCTGATAATGGTCTTGTAAGTTTAAGGGCAGGTGATGAGACAGTTTATTATGATTCAAGTAAAAAAATTAATTTAAAGCCTCAGGAAAGGAATGTAGGTTATCTTTTTCAGAATTATGCATTGTTTCCTAACATGACCGTTGAGGAAAATGTTTCAATGGGTTTGCAAGACAATTATGATGAAAACAGAGTCGCTGAAATGATTAAGCGTTTCCATTTGGAAGGTCTTGAAAAAAGATATCCTAGACAATTGTCTGGCGGTCAACAGCAAAGGGTGGCATTGGCCCGTATTTTGGCTTATTATCCTGATGTAATATTGTTGGATGAACCATTCAGTGCAATGGACACTTTCCTTAAGGAACAATTGCGTATAGAACTTGCAAATATGTTAAATGGTTTTGATGGGCTTTCAATACTGGTTACACACGACCGTGATGAGGCATTTCAGTTCTGTGATGAGCTTTTAATTCTGGATCAAGGTAAGATTATAGCTCAGGGAAAGACATATGAAATATTTGAGAACCCTAAAAAGGTTCAGGTTGCAAGATTGACTGGATGCAAGAACATTTCAGAAGTGGAAATCATTGACGAACATCATCTTAAATCTTTGGATTGGGGATGTGTCTTTGAGGTGTCAAAGGAAATCTCCAATGAGGTTACTCATATGGGAATCAGGGCTCATGACTTCCATCCTGCAGAAAAGGATGATGTCAATGTAATTGACACTAAAAATTCAAAGATATTGGAAATGCCTTTTGAATGGCAAATAACCTTGGAGAATGGTTTATGGTGGAAATCTGAAAAACAGATTGATGAACATGATTTTATTATTCCTGACTATTTGAAAATAAATCCAAAGGACATTATCTTATTGGAAGAATAATTAATCTTTTCTTCTAATTTTACTTTTTTCTATTTCACTTTTTTCTATTTTTGCTTTTTTCTATTTTTGCTTTTTTCTATTTTTGCTTTTTTCTATTTTTAATTAGTAATTTTTACTTACTTTTTTTTATTTTATATTGTTTTCTTTCTTTTTTGTTTAATTTAATTAATGATTTTTCATTTGTCATTTGACTTTTTTTAACTAAATATTAAATACTTTAAATAATATATCTTTATCTAATATAGATTTTTAATTTAATTAAATTCTATAAAATTATACTTACTAATTATTTAACAAATTTAAGAGGAATTAAATGACTTATAAAGAAATTTCCAAAGAGTTTTTAGATAAATCAGATATCACTGTCGGTGATACAATAGAGGTCACCAAGGAGGATATTTCATATAAGGGAATATTGCTTGACAGATCTGAAGATGCTAAGGACGGTTATATTGTAATAAAACTTGATAGCGGATACAATGTTGGAGTAAATATTGAATCTGCTAGTGTAAAGCTTATTGAAAGAGGAGACCAACCTAAAATAGGATATGAAGGGGATGCAATTGACAAGGATTCCAATAAAATGAATATCTCAATCATCTCAACAGGAGGTACAGTCTCTTCAATCATTGACTATAAAACAGGTGCTGTTCACCCTAAATTCACTGCAGAAGATCTTTTAAGAGCAAATCCTGAACTTTTAGACCTTGCAAATTATGATGTTAAGGCATTATACAATATCCTGTCTGAAAACATGAAACCTGAATACTGGGTAAAGGCTGCAGAATCCATTGCAGATGACATCAATGCAGGTGCTGACGGTATTGTAATAGCTCATGGTACAGATACAATGCATTACACTTCAGCTGCATTAAGCTTCATGCTAAGGACTCCTGTTCCAATAGTCGTTACCGGTGCTCAAAGAAGTTCAGACAGGCCTTCAACAGATGCATTCCTAAACATCTATAACTCTGTTGGAGCTGCATTGTCCGATATCGCTGAAGTGACAGTATGTATGCACAACAGCCTTGATGATGGAATATGTGCACTTCATAAGGGTACAAAGGTACGTAAGATGCATACAAGCAGAAGAGACACCTTCAGAAGCATAGACAGCGAACCTATCGCTCTTTTAAAAGATGGAAAAGTTCAATCCACCAATTTGGATTATGTTAAACGTGGTGAAAACGAATTGGAATTGAGGACAGACATCGAATCCAAGGTTGCATTGATCAAGTCATTCCCTGGAATCACAAATGAGATTGTCGATTATCACATAGACAGGGGATATAAGGGATTGCTCATTGAGGGAACAGGACTTGGACATGTTCCGGATTATATGGTTGAATCATTGAAACGTGCAAATGATGAGGGCATTCCTGTTGTAATGACCTCCCAATGTCTATATGGTACAATCAACATGAACGTTTACAGTACAGGCAGATTGCTTCAGGATGCTGGAGTTATTTCAGGTATGGACATGACTCCTGAAACTGCATACGTTAAGTTGGCTTGGGCATTAGGTCAAAGCGATGATTTAAATAAGGTTAAGGAAATTATTCAAACTAATATTGCTGGAGAATTGAATGAAAGTTCTTCTCTTAAACATTTCTTAAATTAGGTGGGGGTTAATATGGCTAAAAACAAATCTAAAAAATCAAAAAAGGAAGATAAGAACTCTTCTGGAATTGAAAGAAATTGGGAAGAGCTTGGGCTCATGATGGGTCTTGAAATCCACCAACAGCTAAACACCAAGCATAAGCTTTTCTGTCCCTGTTCAACAGAATTGACTGATGATGATTATGATGATGCAATAATAAGAAACTTAAGGCCTACCCAAAGTGAATTGGGTCAAATCGACAGGGCTGCACTTCAAGAGTCCTTAAGGGACATGACATTTAAGTACGAGTCATTCAACAATCACACCTGCCTTGTTGAAACAGATGATGAACCTCCTCACTCCTTGAATAGGGAAGCTTTGGACATTTGTATCACTATCGCTTCACTGTTAAACATGAAAATTGTTGATGAATTCCATACAATGAGAAAACAGGTTATTGATGGAAGTAACACTGGAGGTTTCCAAAGAACAGGTCTTGCAGCTACTGACGGTTACTTGGACACTCCATATGGTCGTGTAGCTATTGAATCTCTTGGTTTGGAAGAGGATGCTGCAAGAAGAATCGATTCAGATGATGAGTTTACACAATTCAGGCTTGACAGGTTAGGCATTCCTCTTGCAGAGATTACCACAGATCCTTCCATGCACCACCCTGAACAAATCAGGGAAGTTGCATACATGATTGGACAGGTCTTGAGAAGTACCAATGTAAAGAGAGGATTGGGAACAATCCGTCAGGATGTAAACATCAGTATTGCAAGAGGCGCAAGGGTTGAAATCAAGGGAGTGCAGGACCTTGACTTAATGCCTGAAATTGTTGAAAGGGAAGTTCAGAGACAATTGGCGCTTGCAGACATTAAGGATGAATTGATAAAGAGAAATGCAAAGGTTGAAGATGATATCCATGATTTGGATGAGGTCTTTAAGGACACCTCCTCAAAGATTCTATCTTCAGCAGAATCAATTAAGGGCATCATTTTAAGAGGCTTTGATGGTCTTATAGGTAGGGAAGTTCAACCTGGAAGAAGATTTGGTACTGAATTGTCCAGTTATGCTAAAAAGATGGGTGTTTCAGGTCTTTTCCACACTGATGAATTGCCTGCTTATGGCATTCAGGCTGATGAGGTCGATGCAATGAAGGAATTCCTCAATGTCAATCCTGAAGATGCAGTTATCATAGTGGCTCATGATGAGGGTATTGCAGTAAATGCATTGAATGAGGTTATCCGCAGAGCGAACATGGCCTTTGATGGGGTTGTTGAAGAGACAAGAAAGGCTTTGGATGATGGAAACACTGAATATATGAGACCTCTTCCTACTGCAAACAGAATGTATCTTGAAACAGACATTCCTTTATTCCAGATTACAGAGGATATGGTTGAACCTATTAGAAATAATCTTCCTGAACTTCCAGACGTTAAGAAGGAAAGAATCATGGCTGAATACAAGTTAAGTGAGGACTTGTCCAACCAGCTTGTAAGAAGGCTATTGACAGATCGCTTTGAATCAATCGTTGCTAAAGTTAAGGTGGACCCTACCACTGTAGCATCAGTTCTTGTTTCAGATTTAAGGGATTTGAGAAGGGAAGGAATAGATGTGGAAATATTTACTGAAGAAAAGCTTGTTGAGGTTTTCACACTTCTTAAGGACAATAAGATTTCCAAAGATGCCTTAAAGGACCTTTTGCTTGAAGTAAGTAAAAAACCTGATGAGGATCTTGAAAAGCTAGCCGAAGATGCTAATTTGACCCTTTTAAGTGAAGATGCTGTTAGGGATATCATTAAGGAAATTGCACAAAATAATGAGGCAATGATCAAGGAACGTAACATGGGTGCAATGGGTCCTTTAATGGGAATGAGTATGAAAAAGCTTAAGGGAAAAGCAGACGGAAGTTTGGTAAATAAGATTGTTAGAGAAGAGATTCAAAATATTTTGAATTAATTTTCTTCTTTAATTTTTCTTTTTAATTTTTCTTTTTAATTTTTCTTTTTAATTTTTCTTTTTAATTTTTTTTAAGTAATTTATTCTTTATTTATATTTTCTATTTTATTATTTATTTATTTTTAATTCTTATTTTCTATTTTTATTAGTCATTTATTCTTAATTCTTATTTTATTCTTTTCTAGTTCTTTTTTAGATATTTTCCTATGTTTTCCTTAATAAACAATTTTTTATATTTTTTAATATTAAATGCTTAAGTTTATATACTACTTTATCATAATAGTAATATGTAACATATTTTTTACGGAATATATTTTTTACACATTTTAAAAAATTATGGGGGATAAAAAATTAATACAAAAATTCATTTAATATTGTTATGTGCATTAGTTTTAATTGTTTCTCTTGGAGCAGTTAGTGCTGCGGATAATGATATTGTTAAAGAATCTAATGGTCTTTCTGATAATGATTTTAAAGTAATTCATTTTCTTGATTCAGACGATGATTTGGATGATGGGGATGATTATGATGGTTTAGACGATTCTGATGATGAGGATTTGGATGATTCTGATGACGAAGACTTCGATGATGATGAAGATTATGAGGATGATGATTGGGAAGATGATGAAGACTTCGATGATGATGAAGATTATGAGGATGATGATTGGGAAGATGATGAAGACTTCGATGATGATGAAGATTATGAGGATGATGATTGGGAAGATGATGAAGACTTCGATGATGATGAAGATTATGAGGATGATGATTGGGAAGATGATGAAGACTTCGATGATGATGAAGATTATGAGGATGATGATTGGGAAGATGATGAAGACTTCGATGATGATGAAGATTATGAGGATGATGATTGGGAAGATGATGAAG
>NZ_CALCYR010000044.1 GCF_937906425.1 uncultured Methanobrevibacter sp.
CTTTCATTAATCATAATTTTTTGTTTATTGTAATTAATATTTTTTATTTTATTTTTTATTTTTTATTTTTTCTTAAGTGAACCTTATTTAATTTTTTCTCTTAATTAAAATAAATTCATCGTTTTTGTTTAGAAATTCTTTTATTTTTTTTTATTAAATTTATTTTTAAATTTTTTTTAAAAATATTTATATATTTAAAAAAGTTAAATTAATATTAAAGTTTATTTTAATAATCAATAATCTAGCTTGATAAATTTATTTTATTTATCAAGATTATTTGAGTAAATTTAAAAAAATTTTTATTTTTTTCGGATTGTCTTATTTTATAGTAATTATGCTTTGAATAGTTTATTTCCTTTTGATTAGTATTGGGGATTATAAATTCTTATGTTTTATGATAAAATAAAGGCTTATCTGATTTTTTTATTTTTCTCTTTTTTTTTAAAAAAGGGGGATTCATTTTTATATAGGTGAAAATTTGAAGATTAAATACATGACTATATTTTTAGTTCTTCTTTGTTGTTTAATGGGAGCAGCAAGTGCAGCAGAGGATGTCTCAACAGACATTGCTGATTCTACAGATGAAGCTATGATTGTAGATGCTGTTTCCACTGATATAACTGATAATCCACAGGATATTATTACATCAGATGATACAAATGAAGAACAAATAATAAACGAATCAAAGACAGTTGAACAAACTGATGATTCTGCAAATGTGGAATCTGAACCAACTAGATCTACTGAAATAAATGCAACAGATTGGGGTGAATTTAAGGAATATGCAACTGCTACCGATGATGATTATACTATTAAATTAACCGGCACATCCTATACTATTAGTAGGGTTATTTTTGGTAACAATGTTACTGTTATAGGTACTTCCACTAGTTATTTCACTGGCGGAAGCAATGGTACAACTTATTTTACAAGTACTGGTGATTTAAGCATCACATTTATTAATGTAACTTTTAAGGATATCTATGCAGGTGTTCTTTTTAAATTAGCTACTGATACAGGAACTAATAAGTTTATCAACTGCAGTTTTGATAATATTTATACTTCCGTTTATAAATCCTCAGTCATTTGGAACGATAAAGGATATATGAATATTAGTGGTTGTAATTTCACAAATTGTAATAACGGATTTGGTGTGATAACCAACTATGCTTCTTCCGGTACAGTTCAAATGAATGTGGAAAATAGCAGATTTGAGGATAATTACGGTAGACTAGAACCTGGAGCTATTAACAATTGTGGAGAAATGAATATAACCAACTGTACTTTCACACACAATGTAGCAGGATGGTGGGCTGGAGCTGTCCATACTCACACCAATGCTTATACACGTATTGTAGATTCAACCTTCACTGACAATCTTGCCGGAGGAAACAGCGGTACTGGATGGAATGGAGGAGCATTATTCTCTTACAGCAAATTAGAAGTTATAAATTCTGTCTTCACTGGAAACAATGTCAGTGTTTTAACTGGTGGAGGTGCTATTTTCGGTTACAGTATGGGAACATCCACATACAATATTACAGTAGATTCCTGTAATTTCACTCAAAATGTTAATAAACACACTTCAGGATATGCAGGTGCTATTGGAGTACAAAATATAGGATATTTAACCATATTTAATTCTTCTTTTGTAAATAACTCTGCAAATAACGGCCAAGCTATTGCAGCAATTACAAAAGATGAGCCTTATTGTATGAACTGTACTAACTGTTCATGTCCTAATTGTCCTAACTGTACAAATTGTAGTCATAATGTTTCTTCAGGATACCCAACAACTAAGATTTATAATAATACCTTTGTAAATCATACTGGCTCCGGAGATACAGTATATATAGCAGGAAATCACTACTTGTTTGAAAACAATACCTTCACTAACTCAACACAAACAACCAATTATAGAGGTAGTGAAAATCAAGATGGTCTAACATCTCTCACTTCATTTATCTCTCTAGAAAATGGTCGGAATTCTAAAAAGTTACAAAGTCCAATATTATCTGAGGGTTCTGTTGCTCATGATGTAATATATGTAAATTACAGTTCATCAAATAGTGCTGAACAAAATGGTTGTGATGGTCAAAGTTGGGAAACAGCATATGGGGGCCGTTTGGGTTTTTCTAGAGCAATTAAATATATTAATACAAATGGGATAATTTATTTAGCTGATGTAACTTTCCCGTCTATTACATCACCAGATCAAAAAAATGTTACTGTGATAGGTTTAAATAGAGAAAAAACTATTTTCTCTATAAAATCAACATATTTGGATGGTTATGATTACTATCGTTATCAAAGTACTTTTATAAACATAACTTTTAATATAACTGAATTTCATTTAGAAAAAGATTATGAATTCATCAATTGTACATTTATTAATTCAAATATTTCCATGTGGTGGAATGCATATGACATTTATTTAGGAGCTCCTGAAAATATAGATATTGATTATTCTTTTTATTCTAATTTTACAGGTTGTAATTTTGTAAATAGTACTCTTAATGCATATAGGTTTGGTGAAGCTAATTTTAAAGAATGTACTTTTGAGAATATTACTGCTGATTCTATTGTAAACAATACCGGGGGTTTTGCCTTAAATGATGGTATTTTCTTCTCTGATTGTACATTCAATAATGTAAACGTTAAAGGTATTGTTGATGTTCCTACTGACACTGTTATAGGTACTAATGCAGGTTCTAGAGTTCGCATTGAAGGTTGTACTGGTGTAGAAGGTTCTGATGTTGTGACTGAAGGTGGTCGTGACTTTATTAATACCACTGCTTCCAGATTAGACACCACTCTTGTTTGTGAGATTGATGATGAAAATAATTTTGTAGTTAGCTTAAAAGACTCTGTAGGCAATCTTATTAAGGAAGGACAGATATCTGTCATTATTAATGATGGTGAAGGGATTCCTTATGATATTGAAGATGGGGAATTTATTATTCCATTTGATGAGTTAATTGAAGATTTATCCGGTAAGATTACTATTGTCGTAAGATTTGATGACACTGCTGATTATGTAGGATCTGCTGATTCTTTAAGCACTTTCGTTATAATAGAGGAGACTCCTGTTGGTGCTGTCATTGATTTAACCCCTAATGAGGATAGCAGTTCTGTTAATGTTATTGTAAAGGATGTTAATAATTCCCCTATTTCCGGTGCTGAAATTTTCTACTACTTTGGTGAATATGATGAGGAAAGCACTGTAATATATAATGCAACAGTGGATGATGATGGGGAATATGACATTGAAATTGACAATTCAGATAATTGTGAATTAACCGTCTATTACGAGCTTAATGATGATTTGACTGTTTATGCAAGTTATAATCTTCTTGTAAATAATATTACAGAATATGTTGATGTTGCCAATTCTGCAAATGCCACCATCAGTTTAAGTTTAGATGATGGAAATGTGATTGTAAGCCTTGCAGATCTTGATGGAAGTCCTATTGCAAATGCTGATTTGGATGCAGTTGTTGATGGTAAAAATCAAGTTGTCAAAACAGGTGATGATGGTACTGCAAATATTCCTGTCGGTGCAAACGCAACCGTGACTGTTATTTACACTGATGATATCGGTTCCACAGTAAGTGCATCCATTGTAAGTCTTGAAAACAACAACACCATTGAAGTTGAAAAGATTGTTGAGATAAACAATACAGTTGAGGTTGAAAAGATTGTTGAGATAAACAATACAGTTGAGGTTGAAAAGATTGTTGAGTTGGTCATTGTTCCTAATGCTACAATTGTCTTGTCCACTGAGGACGGCAGTTCTGTAATTGCTAATTTAACAGATCTTGACGGTGCTGCAATTGCAAATGCTACTTTAAGTGTAAGTGTTAACGGTAAGCAATCAAGTGCAGTCACTGATGAGAATGGTTTGGCTAATATTGCCATTGATGGTAATAGCACTCTTGTGGTTTCCTATATGGATGCAAATAATCTTACAAGTGTCGGCTACATGAATGTCATCATAATCAATAATGTTACTGAAAAGATTGTTGAAATCAACAATACTGTTGAAATCAACAATACAATTGAGGTTCCTCTTAAACGTACTGTAACTGAGATTGGATATGAAAACATGACTACAAAGGCCTTAACCTATCCTGCCCTTAGAAATGGTGAATACTTCGTATTCACACTCAAGGACGCAAACGGCAAGGCTTTAGCCGGCAAGAATGTAAGCGTTGGATTCAACGGTCATGTATACACATACCTAACCGATGAAAACGGTACTGCCCAGACTCAGGTTAACCTTAAGGTTGCAGGCGGATACACATTCGCTGTCTGTTTCTTAGGTGATGATGACTACAATGCAAGCTTCATTGCAGCAAAAATCACTGTAGAAAAACAAAAACCTAGTTTAACTGTTCCTGCAAAATCCTACAAGGCAGCAGCTAAGACAAAAACATTGACTGCAACTTTCAAGGACGAAGCAGGTAAACTCATCAAGGGCAAAAAGGTCACTTTCACTGTTAACGGTAAAACATACACTGGAACTACTAATGACAAGGGTGTGGCTAGTGTAAAAGTAAGTCTTTCAACTAAGAAAACTTACAGCTTCACAGCTTCATTTGCTGGAGACGACACCTTTGCAGCAGTGACCAAAACTGGAAAAGTAACTATAAAATAGATGGAGAATTAATTTTCTCTATTTATTTTTAAATTTTTCATTGGAATAATAATTTTTTTTATTTTTTTATTTTTTTATTTTTTTACTTTTTTAATTTTTTTACTTTTTTCAATTGTTTTTTTGCTTGTTTTTTTAATCTGATGTTTTTTGTTTTTATTTATTTTTTATAAATTTTATCCTAAAACCAGGTTTATTTAATAAAATTGCTTATTTTTGAGAATCATTTCAAAAATTATATATATTTAAGTTTATCTATTATTATATAAGATTAAATTATATTTTGGATTTGATTAAAGGTTTGTAATAATTTATTTCTAATAATTATTACTTATTGTAGTTTTTTACTAATTTAATTTGTTTATTGTTTTTATTTGATTTGGTTTTTTTATAAACGAATTATTTTTCTTTTTTTCTAATTCTTGATATGTTTTTTCTAAATTGCAAATATTTTAATTCTTTTATTTTTTTTATATTAAAATATTTAAACTGTTGGATTATTTTTATTAAATATTTTAATTTTTGATTTGGTTGAAATATTTTAAAAATAATTTTTTATAATGTGGTGTTATGATGAAAGAATTATATGAAAAAATGATTGATGAATCAGTAGCTGCCATTAAGGCAGATATTGGTGTAATTTCTGAAAACAGATATAATGACTTTAAAATAACTGATGCAAAACCTTATGCAGATGCTGTAGCTGGAATGACCTGTGCTGACGGTCAAGCTAAATCAGTTATCGACTTACATAAAAAATCAGTTGAAAGCCATTACAAAGTATTGACTTCCGTTGCTGAAACAATCAGACCAGAAGACGATCCATTTATTGAACATTACCAAACTCCTCCTGTACTTGAAATCTTATGTGAGGAAGATGGTGAATTTGCAGACAGTTTAGATGTATTTATCAAGGCAATCGCTGACAATGAAGCATTGATTGCAAAAGAATCCATCCGCAGATACGGAGGTTTCTATGGTCCTACCTGTGTAGTGGACTTTGCCTTAATGCCTGGAAGTACTTCCAATGTTGTTAACCAAATCTTGAAAACAATCAATATCCCAACAATGCACAAACAAGCAATCTTATCCGCTAAATCCTGGGGTATGAACACTTCATACGGTATTGGTGACGCATTCGCTAACGCTATTGAAGATGGTGCAACCGCTGCAGAAGCAACCCAAAAGGAAATTGAAGCTTTACAAATGATTTATAGGGAACCTGTAGAAGGTCAAGGCACCTTGATGGATGATGCAGGACACTCTTCATTTGATGTAAGAAAATTCATGTTAGGATACAAGAAGGAAATGAGAAATGTTGTTAAGGCTGCAATGGATGACGGTGTACACTACGGTAACATTGTAACCGTACCTGCTTACTGTGTAGGGGACATTGGTCACCACATCGGTCAAGCAAGTTACAACATGTGTAAGGATGATGTAACATTAGCTATTATCCAAGCAACCGCTAAAGTAATGGAATCTACATTAAAGGACAACATTGACAACTTTGTACGTCCATCTCAAGTATTGAACTTAGCAACCGGTTCAACCGCATGTGCTGCTGAATACATTCTTGAATTAGACGGTTTCAACGCTTCAATGGTTGTAGACCTTTTAACCAAAAGATTCCACAACTATGTACAACAATATCCTACCAGAGGAGCAGCTGCAGAATTACACAACTGTGACTTTATGGACATGATCTACAGAGGTTCCAACTACATCTCTGAAGCAAGAAAAGCAAGAAGCAGTGCACAAATTGCTCTTGAACCTAAAGTTAATGGATTTGCTGTTGACTTAGGTGCTATTAATCATAATGAAGTTCTCATGAACCCACAAAGATACACTTACCCTGCTTGTGGAATTACAGTAAGATTCTCCTCACTCATGAGACTTGCAGATTACCCATGTTTACTTACTCCAGAACCTGTAACTGCTACCATGATGACAAACATCATTGCACTTAACAAAGAAGCTCCTGGTTCTCCTGTAAGAGGCTGTAAGAACTGTGCTTCCTGTATGATTGATGCAAAACACGAATACTGTCAATGGAAAGAATCTGTATAAGTGTAAACTATTATTTTAAGTTAATTTACTTTTAAATTAACTTATTTTTTTATTTTTAAACTAAATAAAAATTTTATTTTTTTTTAAAATCTTTCATAATTATAAAAATAAGGTTTTTTGCTTTATTTCTCATTAAGATTATTTAAATCATTAAAGATTTTTTTTAATCATTAAAAATTCTTTAAATCATTTTGATTTTATATTATTTAAATTTTAAATCATTTAAGATTTTTTTTAAATCATTTAAGATTTTTTTAAATCATTTAAGATTTTTTTTAAATCATTTAAGATTTTTTTAAATCATAAAGGATTTTTAAATCATTAAAGTTCATTTAATCATAAAAAATTTTTAAATCAAATTTAGGAGATAAAAATATGGCTTCATGTAATATTGGAAAAAAATTTATTGCAGAGCTTTTAGGTACCTTTTTCCTTGTGTTCTTCGGTACCGGATCTGCAGTTGTAACTTTACTTATTTCTGATAGTGTTACTCCTGGAGCTGCGGGTATTGGTTTACTCGGCGGTTTAGGAGACTGGATAGCTATTGCATTAGCATTTGGTTTAACTGTTATGGCTTGTATTTATCTTTTCGGTAAAATATCAGGTGCACACTTAAACCCTGCAGTAACTATTGGTTTACTTGTTAGTAAAAATATTTCTTTAATTGACAGTATCTATTATATTGTAGCTCAAGTAATTGGCGCTTGTCTTGGAAGTTACTTATTATACTTTATTTTAGGCAGTGCTGCTGTAACCGTTGGTGGATTAGGTGCTACCGCTCCTGGTTTAGGCGTAGGTTACTTACAAGCTATGGTTGCAGAATGTATCGGTACCTTCTTCTTGGTACTTGTTGTTATGGGTGTTGCAGTTGATGAAAAGGCAGAACCTGGTTTTGCTGGAATTTCCATCGGTATGACTGTAGCTACTGTAATCGTTGTTTTAGGTGCATTCACTGGTGCTTCCATTAACCCAGCACGTACCTTCGGTCCTTACTTAATGGACATGTTACTCGGTGGAGCAAATCTCTGGGGATACTTCCCAATTTACTTGGTCGGACCTATTGTAGGTGGAATCCTCGCAGCTTTAGTATACACTTACTTAGCTCAGGGTAACGACGCTTGTGCTTTACCACAACCATTTGAAGAATAAATGGAATTATATAAGAGATTTTTTCTCTTATTTTTTATTTTTTTAATCTTTTTTTTAATCTTTTTTTAATCTATTTTTTTATAATTTTTTTATTCTATTT
>NZ_CALCYR010000045.1 GCF_937906425.1 uncultured Methanobrevibacter sp.
GACGCTCTTCCGATCTTTCGCTTTCGGTCTCTTCCTCCGAGGGGATGATAAGGACGGCCCGGCGCGCGTCGGCGAATTTCATGACCAGCGACTCGCAGGTCATGTTGCCGAGAATGTCGGTCAGGAAGACGCCACGAACATTGTCAATGAGATCAAGATCCAGATCATCGAGAATCAGGTCGTTCCATAAACTTTCTGTATAATTGCTGCGCCAGATGCAAGTGGCATTGTCAGAATAACCGAACCTCTTGAATCCGTCAAGCTGGTCGTGTAACCAGGCTCCACTGTTGGCGATCGTGTAGTCTGTCTTGGCAGATTGGCCGCAATAGCGCATCAGCGTGGCGACAGCAATGGCTTGGTCTTGAGTATATGAGCCTTCTTTGTAACTTTCCTGCATGAGATTCCATTCGGCTGATATGGGTGGTAGAGCAGGGACTTGAATGGAATGTGTGCTGGTGGTGTAGCCGGGCAGAGAAGGCAAAATCTCGGGATATTTCCAGAAGTTCATGATTTGTGCCATGGCGGTGGCAACACATCCAGTAGTGGCCGGATTGCCGTCGATGAGTGGGCACAGGTTGCGATAAGGGGTTCCTTGATCCCATCGGGTCGTCAGCATCGGTTGCACTGTGATGCCGGACTGTTGTTGAGGTGGTTGCGGTAGCGCATCGGGGTGACTGTGCAGGTATTCGATCTGTTTGGTATAATGAGAGAGTAGCCATTGCAGGTTGTCAGGAACCTGCTTTATGTTAATGGCTTGGCTTCCATAGGCGAGGACTTGTCTTGCTCTGTCCTCACCGGCAATGATTACAAATCCCTGATCACCGTTAATTGTGAACAGATAGTAATCTGATTCTCCACTCCTGTTCATCGATGGCTCGGCATGAATCAGTTGTAGCCTCGGACGCCCGGCGTGCAAGCAGCTCGTCTGCTGAGAAGTAATATGGTGTGTGGCAATGCTATAGGCAGCAATGGTGTCAATTGGCGAAGCTCCAGCCAGAATCGGCACGAGGATAATCCAACATAGAAAATATTTCCAGAGATACTGCATGACTTAATGATTGAGTGTGAAACAAGCAATACTGTAGTTTTGGATTCCATTAAGGAAGCAAGTTTTTCTCTACTTTTTCGTCTAAAGTTAATGTCTCCAACTCCCAATACCTCATCAAGAATTAGAATGTCCGGTTCTACAATTGTAGCTATTGAAAATCCTAATTTTGACAACATTCCTGATGAATAGTTTTTAACTGGGAGATTAATGAATTCTCCAAGTTCAGAAAATTCCAAAATAGCATCATATCTTTCCTTAAGGAATTCTTCGTTATATCCCAGAATTGCTCCATTAAGGAAAATGTTTTCTCTGCCAGAGTAATTCTTGTCAAAACCTGCACCTAAGGATAATAATGGAGCGATATTTCCATTTACAATAACCTCTCCACTGTCAGGTTCATAGACTCTGGATATGATTTTAAGCAATGTACTTTTTCCAGCACCGTTAAAACCAATGATTCCGACCTTTTCTCCCTTATAGATTTTAAATGAAACGTCATTTGTTGCCTTGAAGATGGTTTTTTTCTCTTTGGTTCTATTTATTGTTCTGATAACATATTCCTTTAGGTTATCAATCTTGTCATTGCCTATCTTAAAGCTTAAATTGACATTCCTAAGTTCTATGGCTATGTTTTCATCACCACTTTCCTCGAATGCCTTTTGATTTTTATAGTATTCTACAACATTGTGCTCCTTTATTTCAGCTTGCCTTTGCATTTTCTTCTCTCTTTTTGCAACCTGGTAAGAGTGGTTGGTTTTTATGTCAATTTCTTCTTGAGAAGGTCTGGTTCTAAAGGTAAGCAATGTTGCATCTTCATATTTGTCGCTACCTGCATATTCTGCACCGATATACATGTCTTTGGTAGCGTTTAAGGTCATGTGGATTTTACCTTCCTCATCGGTTATATTGCGGTATTCCCTTGTCTTTGTTCCATCCAGATCATAAAGTGAATAGATAACCTCTTCACCTTCGATAGGTTTTCCATCCTTGGTTCTTAAATAGGTACGTAGAGATACAGTATTGTGGATAGCTGGAATTAATTGAGTTTTAATCTTTTTTGAGCTTTTATCTTCCTCCATATTGAACCTCCCTATTTAATTTTTAATATTCATTGTTTTTTATGATTTAAATGAAAATTTGACTTTTAATTTATTTCCACATTATTATTTTAGAAAAAATTTTAATTTTTAAAATCAATTTTTTTAAATAATTATTTTAAATAATTCTTTTTTTAATTATAATCATTTAATTCTTTAAATAATTATTTTAATAATTCTTTTTTTAATTATAATCATTTAATTCTTTTTTAATAATTATTTTAATTAATTCTTTTTTTATTAAATAACTTAATTCTTCTTTAATTATAATTCTAAGGTAATTCTGTTTTGATATTTTCTAAATAACAATACTCCAATGATAAACAATACCAAAGAGATGCCTAATGAGGTTAACATGATTCTCATGGATGGGAATCTTCCGTACATTACAAACTCTCTGAATTGTGCAATGATTCCATAAATTGGATTTAATTCCATATATGTCCTAAATGGTTGTGGAACCATGGTAATTGGATAAAATATCGCACAAGCGTAAATCAACAGGCTTGTAAAGATTTTATATAAGTATTCAATATCAGTAAATTTGGTACATATGATTGCCAATATTAGTCCAACTCCTGTAATCAGGAGGAATAGGATAAGTATTGGAATAATTGCAAATATTGCATTCAAGTAGAATGGAGCTCTTGTAACAACCATGATTGCTACCAAAACAACAAGGGAAAGCAGGAAATTTAAAAATTCGGAACATACTCCTCCCAATGCAAAGACATATCTCGGAACAAATATCTTCTCCAAAATGGATCTGTTCTTTTTGATTGAAGTCATAGCTATTTTTGTTCCGCTATTGAAAAAATCGATAACACATCTACCGGTAAGGAAATAAACTGGGAAATTTTCAATACTTTTTGCAAATACTGATGAAAAAATTGCAGTTAATAAAGCCATTGTAATCAATGGTTTTAAAAAACTCCAAAGTATTCCTAAAACAGAATCCTTATATTTGGATGTAAAGTTTTTCCTAATGATCTGTTTTAGTAAAAAATTCTCACTAGTTCCTTTTTTTAAAATTTCTAAAGTCATATTCAATCCCTATTTCTTAGGTAAAATACCTTTTTAAAAGATTATTTTAAATAATATATTAATTATATTATTTTTCAATCTATATAAATTTTTTATTTTTTAATTATTATTTAGGTTTTTCAATTGAATTAAATGGAATTTTATGTTTTTTTAGGGAAAAACTTTTTTAAGATTTTTTTTAGTGGAATTTTATGTTTTTTTTTATTTTGGGTAAAACTTTTTTAAGATTTTTTTTTAGTGGAATTTTCATGTTTTTTTATTTTAGGATAAAAATCTTTTAAGATTTTTTTTTTAATTTGTAAGTCTTAATGTTTTTATTGTTAATTTATTTTCAGTATAAAATGAATAGATTTATAAGATATCATACATATTATATTTATTGAAAACCTAAACAATTTAAGTGTGATGTAAAAATGAATTTTAAAGAAGATATGAATCATTTAATCAAAAGTGGCATGTTTGGTCTTATTGTAGCTGATGCTTTGGGAGTTCCCTATGAATTTAATGATAGGGACTGGTGTGACATTAATCCAATGACTGATATGATTGGTTTTGGAACCTACAATCAAGCTCCTGGTACCTGGTCTGATGACAGTTCCCTGACAATAGCATCTATGGATGCAATGGCAAAATACTCTAAGATAAATATTGAATCTCCCGATTTGAAAGATGGAAAATTATTTATCCATGATTTTGCAGGAACAATTAACTATCGTTCCATTCTTTTATTTTACAGCAAATGGTATTATGATGGTCATTACAGTCCTTATAATGAATGTTTTGATATAGGAAATACCACCCGTTATGCTATTTCCAATTTTACGCTTGGCATTGAACCCTTAAAATGTGGTGGAAGAGGGGACCGCAGCAATGGAAATGGTTCCCTTATGAGAATTTTACCTGCAGCATTCTATATTTACTTTTTATCATTGAAATATGATTTCACCCTTGATGATGAGATGAAAACAATTCATAATCTTTCCAAATTGACTCATGGGCATAAAATAAGTCAGATGGCTTGCGGAATTTATGTAAGGATAGCTATTGAAATCCTGAAATATAAATTCAAGGATATTGTTGAAAATGAATATTCCGGTGAAGATTTGGCTCTTGAAGATAGGGACTTGCTTTTTGAACTTGTTAAAAGGGGAGTTAAATCAGCAAAGGATTATTATTCCAATATTTCAGCATTTGAACATTATATGGATCGATTTGATCGAGTTTACTCCTTAAGCATTATAGATGCGCCTAGGGATGAAGTCAAGAGTGGAGGATTTGTTTTAAGTAGTCTTGAAGCTTCACTATGGTGTCTTTTTAATAATGACAATTATAAGGATACTGCATTGGCAGCTGTTAATTTAGGCCGCGATACCGACACTACTGCAGCTATTGTAGGTGGTTTGGCCGGACTTTTCTATGAGTATGAGCAAATTCCTGCAAATTGGTTAGACCAAATTGCAAAATATGATTTTATTGAAGAGATAATTGACAATTTTACTGAATTTTTATCTGAAAATATTGAATAAATTTGTTTTTTGCCAGTATTTTTTTAATTTCTAAAAATTTATTTATCTGGAAAATTTAATAATTTTATCATTATTTTTTTTAATTTCTAAAAATTTATTTATCAGGAAAATTTAATAAAAAAATTATATTAATAATAACAAACTAAATTAATATATTCAAAGTTTTATGATAAATTTTAAAAAATTAGGAGTTTATAATATGAAATTGGAAGATATTTTAGCAAAATGTCCTAAATGCGGATCTCAAGATAAAACTGCTCAAAGAAGATTTATTGACAATCATCATGCTCATGCAGAATTAAAAATGTTTAGATGTGATAAATGTGGTTTTGTTTTTGAAACCGGTGGAGACCATGAGGATTCAGAACAAGAAGCAATTAAAAAAGACTTAATTAATGAATTAAACAAAAAATTATAATATTTTTAGTTTTTCATTGAGTTTTATTAATTTTATTTTTTTAAAAGTTTATTAAAATTTATTTTTTTTAAATTAATTTTTAAGAATTATATTTAATTTTAAGAATTATATTTAATTTTAAGAATTATATTTAATTTTTAAAGGATTTGAATTAATTTTTAAGAATTTTTATTTAATTTTTAATTGATTTGAATTAATTTTTAAGAATTTTATTTAATTTTTAAAGGATTTGAATTAATTTTTAAGA
>NZ_CALCYR010000046.1 GCF_937906425.1 uncultured Methanobrevibacter sp.
TATAAAAAAAGAAAAAAATAAAAAATTTTTAAAAAAATAGGTTTTGTCGAACAACCTAAAAAAATAAAAAAATAAAAATAATTTAAAACTTGAATAAAGCAATGAAAAGTAAAAAAAAAGAAAAATAATTTTCTTCTATGCTTTTAATCAGGACATGGAAAATTATCCATAAAAACATAGGGAAAAATAATTAAAAATCGGATTGCTTACCAAGAGCTTGTTTTAGTTCGAGTATCACTATAACCTAATCTAATGCAGTAAGGACATTTGCTGCCGTCTACAACAGCTACCCTACCATGATCTGCACAGTAGCCGGTTTTATCACTGCTTTTAGGCTTTGAAGTTGAAAGGTCATTATCTATATCAACAGCATATTTTTTAGTATGATCCCTTACTACTTTAAACAATTCCAATTCACTTTCAGACAAAGAACCGTCACCATCACTGTCAGCTTCATCAAATACATGGGATAAGACTGTTCTGGAAGCCTCTGGGAAATAGCTTGATGCCTGAGATAAGCTTACTCCGCTATTAGGACCATTCCAAGTATAATCGCTATGCTTTAAAAGATAATCCATTTCCTTGATTTCATCACCTGTTAAAATGCCATCTCCGTTAGAGTCTGCTTGATCAAACATTTCTTCCTTAGCATCTTCAGGAGTATGAGCAGTATAAATATCATCAAGAGTATAGCTTGACTGATCCCATTCGCTTTCGCTAAAGTTTTCATAACGATTATCATCATCTGCACTTATATCACTTATTGAATCAGATGTGTCTAAATCATTTGAAGATAGGACATCATTATCATTTGAACCATCTCCAAGTACAAGGAATAAACCTGCAGCAATAATGCAAACGCATATAATTGCAGCAACAGCAATTATAATCTTATTATTGGATGATTCACTGCCTTGAGACTTTTCTATATTTGAAGATGAGTTCAAATTAGCGCCACATCCCTTGCAAAATTTAGCGTCTTCCTTATTCTCCATTCCGCATTTTGGACAAAACATATTCTACCTCCTTATATAATTACTCAATAACATTTACATTTCCATTACTAATATCTTCAATATGGAACCATCCCCCACCAAACCAGGCATACTCATTTCCCTTATCATCATAGCCACTTATGGTTTCATAATCATAAGAATCCGGATTAACTGTAATATTTACATTGTTTACAAGATAATTCTTATTTTTCTCTAAAAATTCTTCATTGAAATAAGAATGGGGACCTTCCTTGATTGTTATTGTTTTAGTGTATTGTGTAACGTTTCTCCAACCTAATTCAGGAATATCCTCATCAGTATAAATTACATCAATCTTATAGCTTCCTGCCATAAAATCTAAAGGAAATGAAGTTTTTCCTTCATAATCAGTGAAATTTAATTGCCTTACAGATCCACCATAATCATTATAGCAGACCAACTCAATTATCTTATCTTCCATAGGGGTTCCATTTTCATCTACTAAAGCCACTAAATACTCATCACCTTCAACAAATTCAGAGATACCGAAATCAGATAATTGAGGTCCTTGATTCATATTCATATAAACAAAAGCACCTACAGCAGCAGAAACACATAGAATAACTGCAATTGCAATTATTAAAACCTTGTTTGAACTGAAAAAAGATTCTTTTTGTGGAGTTGAAACTGGAATCAGAGAATTTCCGCATTTTTTGCAGAACTTTGCATTTTCTTCGTTGTCAAAACCACAATTTGAACATATATTAGACATAAAAAAACTCTTTAAAATTATTTAAAAATCATATGGGCTACACCATGATTTACGGGGTCTGACTGAGGCAAGTCTCTAAAATCAATAATATCAGTCAATGGAGCAATGAGTATTTTACCTGTACCTCTGTAAACATTTACAAAGCCTTCTCTTGAAATGGCAGATCCTACAAGTGTTTTTGCAGATTTTTCAACAGTTAATTCAAGAGTGCTGGTCCATGCAATAGCCATTGAACCATCAATTGATAATGTATCATTATTTAATTCAATAACTATAATCTCTTTAAATGGAACCCTTGATTCAAGACAGACATAACCTTTTCCTTCCAATACAGTATTGAATAAACCTTCATTAGCTGCAATAGCACTGGAAAAATTAGTTCGGGCTTTAATAGTCAAATGAACTGATTTTTCTGCAGCTAAAAATAGACCATCATCAATCATTAAGTTATTGTTAAAATCATCCAAGTTTAAAAGAAGAATGTGCTTATATGTTTTATCTGTGACAACATATCCATCTCCAGCATATTCTGGCTTTACGGCTGATTCACCTGTGACTTTGGATTTCACATACTTTTTTCCAAAGTCAGTTACGCCCTTAATGCCTGAAGACAGTTTATTGGATCCGCTCATCCACTGCAATGATCCTGATTGAAGACAAATCCCAGAGGTTTTACTTAAATCCGCGACTAATTGCCTAGGCCTTATATTCATTTTGCTTGAAAAATACATCATCATTGCATCAGCTGGTGTGACACTTAAATCTTTTTCATATTCAATGACTGTAAATGGCCCTTTCTCATCAACCACTTTAATGTTGTCATTTTCACCAATGAAGTTGCTGATTTTTATATTGCTGTCTCTGGAAAATTTTGATTTAGAGAAATTATTAGTTTTTCTACTTTCTGTAAAAGAGGATTTAGGATTTGGATCAGACTTTTTGGTGTTTGTATTTTTCCTTTCATCAGCCATTCCGTTTCCACTAAACGGATATTTCATAATTTTATTTACTTTAGTTCCGCAATTAGTACAGAATTCAGAATCTTCGTCGATTTGCTCTCCACAATTAGTACAATAAATATTTGTCAAAAAATCACCCCTCTTAATTAGTTAGTTAAATGTTTAAATTTAATTAATGATAAAAATTTCGGCTTTGTTGAAATACATTTTACATTTAGAAAAAAATAAAGTCTAAAATTAAAATAAAAAAATAAAAAAATTAAAAAAAAGTAATGAAAATTAATACTTAAAAAAAATAAAAAAAGATTTGATATTAATAAGAAATCCCTTAAATGAAATCCCATTTTGGTCTGGCTTCTACGCCAAGTTTCTTATACATTCTTCGAGTTTTAGG
>NZ_CALCYR010000047.1 GCF_937906425.1 uncultured Methanobrevibacter sp.
GCTTTACAGGCTCTGGGTTTACTGTGATTTTAGCTACAGCAAAGCTTGCATTATAGTTTTCATCTCCCAAGAAGCTTACTGCAAATGTGTATCCTCCCTTCACTCCAAGGTTTATTTGTGTTTTGGCACTTCCATTCTCATCACTTGTGTAATTGTAGATATGTCCATTGAATCCTACAAGAACATTCCTATTGCTTAAGGCATTTCCATTGGAATCAATGAGTTTAAAGGTGAAATATTCCCCATTTCTACCGTCAAGATTTACATTGATTGCATTTGTTGTCATATTTTCACAAATGATTTGAGTTTTTAATTTTTCAAATGAAATGCCTTCAGATATATTTACATCATTTCCATTTAAAATTGAAAGCACAACAAAGTTAAGGGTTTTTACACCTGTCTCAATTGTGTTTCCGCTGACATTGATGATATTTGTAGGAGAGAGAATAGCCCTTTCACTTTCTATCCTCAAGATTCCCAATGATTTTGCAACAACATCATCATTTGCCAATAGAATGCTGTTATTTACAATATTAATATTTGCAAGATCAATTGAAAATGGACTTGTAGCATTTTCTGCAATTGCATTTAAAACAGTTACGCCGTTGTTGAGCCTAAATTCAATTTCCCCAATGCTTACTGTTTCAGGACCACCTTTTGAAATCGTAATAAGATTGAATATTGATTTTGAAACTTGATTATCACCAGATTCAATTGAAGTACCATTACTTTCGGTAGAAGTACCACCAGATTCAATTGAAGTTCCATTACTTTCCGTGGAAGTACCACCAGATTCAATTGAAGCCCCATCTGCCCTTATAGTCAAATTCTTAGTAATATTAATGTCTAAAACATTTTTATAGGAATAATTTCCCAATTGGATAATGTCCCCATCTTTTGCACTGTCAATTGCATTTTGAATGTCCAATGCATCATTTCCTGTATGATTTACAATCACATCATTCTTTCCATAAACATAAATATTTGACGAATAATTTGATTTAAGATACTTTTCAGTGCCTGAATAAATAAAATCAATTGAATTCACTCCCGCTTCAGCAAATAGCAATCTGATTGAATTGGAATTATTCAATAAATATTCATTCAGGAATTTATCATTTATATAAACACTGATATTTCCTTCCTCAATCGGATTATTGTCCCCATCAGTGAGGGCGAAATCAATCTTAAGACTTTCCTTTTCATGTGTTGAATCTATGGCTGCCACAATATATGTTTCAATGTCTGGAGCCTTAACTTGAATCTCAGATACAAATTCCAATTGGAGATATTGATCATTTCCAGAGAAAATCAGACTAATAAGATGAGTTCCAGACTCATTAAAGTTTAGATTTAAGATAATGGATGAAGCATTCAATTCAAGCTCATCATAAAATTCATCATCAATGAAAATGGAGAGATTAGCATCATCAAACAAATCATCATTTTCATCCAAAATGGAAATATTAACATTCATCTCCTCATTTGCATAAACTGAATTCCAATCCAAATCAAGCCCTGGCTCCTTATCAGGACCTTTAACAATCAGAATGGCTTCACAATATGAAGGATTGAAAATGTTATAACCTGAATAATCAGCCAATATTGTGTAATTTCCAGATTTGTTAAAGTTCAATTCAATGGAATTTAGACCCTTGGCTAGATTGATTATCCTGAATAGCTTATTATCGAGATAGATTGAAATGTTTCCATATTCCACTGGATTATCCTCACTGTCTCTGACAGTGAAATTAAGGATTAAATCCTGATTTGCATAAACTGAATCATATTCATAAGAGATTGAGGTGTTTCTGTTTTCCAAATCAACAGTAAGTCCTATTTCACCCAATATGTTTCCAGTGCTTAAGTCATAAACTGAAATAGTGTCATTTGCCCTTAAAAGAGCATTATAATTAAAGCACATTTCATTGTTTGAAATGATAAATCCATCACCGACAGCCAAAACAGGATTTTCCTTAAAAGCATTTGAAATTCCGATTTCATAATCTGGAAGAATTGGCAATTCCTCACCGAGATTGGATATGAAACCTAAATTGTAGCCATATAAGCCTGCCTTATCGATAAAATCCAATCCATCAAAGCTTATGTTTGCCCAGGATTCCGGTGCAATATATTCCCTGTTGTGATTGATGATTTTTGCCCTTATGAATTGAATTGATGAATTGTAATTTCCTCCCCAATAGTCATTTTCATAATTTGGTAGGGAAATTCCGCTTCTTGAAACATTATATCCCGGGTTTGCAAAGATTGAATTTGAGATTGTGCCGTTTTTACTGAACCAGTATGTTCCGGAACCTTCAATAGCTGAATTGTTTATAAAAACGCAACCATCAAGGAGTCCATTGTTTCCGTCACATGAGACAGTGCCGTAACTTGCAGTGTTGTTGATGAATGAACTGTTTAGAATCCTACTGTTTTCAAGAGTAATGTAAATTGCTGAGCCTTCCATTGCATCATTGGCTAAAAATTGACAATCAGACAATGAGGCATTTTCTGAGTTCAGGTAAACCCCTCCTGCAAAGATGGCGGAATTAGACTCGAAGAGAGCATTTGAAATTTGTGCATTTTCACCATTCCAGTAGATTGCACCGCCATAGAACTCCTCTGCAGAATTATTTCTGAAACTGGAACTGCTTAGAGTACCATTTGTTCCATTCCAATAGAGCGCTCCACCGAAAACATCCTCCAAACTGCTGTCTGCATAAACAAAATTGTTTGAAAAGCTTGAACCGCTTAAAAATCCATTAGGACCTTCCCAAGCAAGAGCTCCTGCAAAAACTGCCTCACTTGTAAGATTAGAAATAACATAATTATTATTGAAATTGGAATCCAATATTTTACCATTGTTTCCATACCAAATCACTGCACCAGCACCACATTCCTCCTGATTAGAAGCATAATTGTCTGAAAAATTACAATTAGACATAATTCCATTATGAGATTCCCATTCAACTGCACCTCCATAGAAGAAAGCGAAATTAGAAACAAAGTCACAATTCAATATTCTACCATTCAATCCATTCCAAAAGACTGCACCTCCATCAAAGTCATATGCACGACAATATGCAAATCTGGAATCGGATATTGTTCCGTTGGCACCTGTCCAGGAAATGGCTCCGCCATTGCTTGAATAGCAATCGGTAAAATTACAATTTAATATGCAGCCATTCTTGCCGGACCATGTAATTGCTCCTCCACTTCCATAGCTTGCTGTGTTATTTCCAAAGACAGAATCCTTCAATAAGCCATCGTCTCCATCCCATGCAATGGCTCCTGCAGCATAAGCAACATTATCCAAAAACCTGCAGTTTATTACGCTGAGATTTAGAGAATCGAAATCAGCCCAGATTGCACCGCCATAGGCTGTCTTGTCCACATTTTTAAAGCTTATGTTTTCAATCAAAACATTTGGAGCGTTAATTACAAATATTCCTGAAAGGTCATTTGCATCCAATACAACTGAATCTGAACCGTCAAGGTTAATTGAGCCCCTTTGCATTATTGCAAGTGACTTGTTTATATAGATTCTTTCACCATCTCCAAGGTATGAGCCGCTTAGATAGATTGTATCCCCATCTGTCGCATCGTCTATCAATGCTTGAATGTTTCTGAATGTGCTTTTTGAATAGATGCTCAATACATTATATGCAACTGAAGGTGCATAGTCATCATTTCCATTGAATTTGGCAATGAGGGAATAGTTTGATGCAGGAAGCAAGTCCTCAATTAAAAGGGAAGCAGTATTGTCAATAATGTTTATAATGTAGGTTTTATTGTTTAGCTTTAGTTCAATGGTCTCATTATTAAAGACATAAGAACTGTCTGTCTTTGAGCTTAAGGTGAAATTAATGCAAAAGGAATCCCCAACAAATGCATTGTTAAACACCATCTTTATTGAGGAATTTGAGCTAAGGGGAATGATTACATCACCATCACAGCCATACCAGACAAAGTCGCCCATCACCAATGCCTCCATCTCATCGGGAAGATTGTTTGAACTGAATTCCAGCTGCCCAATATCTGTCAAGGTTCTTGTAATGTCATAAATTTGAGCAAAGGTAACTGTACTTGCATCAATATCATCATTTAACTTCAATACGGTGTTTTCATAGATTTCAATTATTGAGCTGTCTGCACCTGCTTCAGCATAAATGAGAAGGTTTTCATCATCAACATAAAAGGTATTTGCAAAGATGCTTATATCCTCATTGTCAGTTTTTGTAATTACAGGAAGGCAATTGAAGCTTATCTCTTCCCCATCAAGCATGCTCTGGAAATGACCGCAATTGTAGAAGGTGTTGTCCCTTATGACAGTTCCCTTAGAGTAATAACTGTCCAGATTAATGGAATATGAGTTATTTACGAATCGGTTGCTGTCTATTTGAGTGCTGTCTGACAATGCAATTTGAATAGCCTCCAATACAGGCCCTTCAAATGTGTTGTTATAGATAAATGTGTTTACTGCATATGAAACTGATATGAGCTTTGATCCGTATTCCTTGCCGTTGCCATTTGTTATCCTTGTGGCAGCGCCTGTAAAATAGGAGTCAAGAACCTCAACATTGATTGATGAATCTATGTTTATTGCACGGTTAAAGTTATAGAAGCTGCAGTTTTCAATCCTTATGTTTGTGGAACTGTCAATGTCGATTGCCCAACCTGCCAAGCTGTCATAGCCTGTGTATTTGGTATTTGCTTGGATGTCATTGAATATAATTCCTGAAACTGTTGTATTTCTGCCTGAAGCACTTATATAAAGTATGCAGCCAGAGCTTGAAGTTCCTCCAGTACCGTTGAAGATTGTATTTTCACCATCTCCAAGCAGTGTAAGGGGCTTGTTGATGTCTATTTGATACCTGCTGATTTGGTAAGTGTGGTTTCCAAGATCTATTGTATCTCCAGACTTTGCACTCTTGATTGCATTTTCCAAATCGCTTACATCATTTCCAGTATGGTTTACTGTAATTATATTTCCGCCTACAGATGAGGATTCCAATTCCTTAGAAATCCCTAAAGATGAATATTCCAATTCCTTAGAAATTCCTAAAGATGAATATTCCAATTCCTTAGAAATCCCTAAAGATGAATATTCCAAATTATTTTTTTCATCAGATGCAAGGCCAATTTGATTGCTATTTACTTCATTTGACAATTCATTATTTTGATTTGAATCAATAATCTTATCATTTAATTGATCATTGATTAAATTATTTGAAAGTACTTTATCATTTTGAACATTTGGATTGATATTGCCTATATCATCAGATTGATAAAGCACATTATCATCATTATTTAAAAGAGAATCACTTGCAGAGACAGAACCTGCAAATAATAAGAGAATGATTAATAAGGATAAAATAATTAAAAGATTCCTTTTAAAGTTCAAGATTTCACCTCAATAGTTTTTAACTCCATATTTTTGAAAACTCAAATAATTTTTAAATATTCATTTTAAAATTATTAACATTTAAATCTTTCAATGATGAACATTGAGCGAACATACAACTCATGTTAGTAACATTAATAGTATTAAAATTATTAAGATTTAATTCTTTTAATGATTTACATTGAAAGAACATACCACTCATGTTAGTAACATTATTAGTATTAAAATTATTAAGGTTTAATTCTTTTAATGATTTACATTCAAAGAACATACCACTCATGTTAGTAACATTATTAGTATTAAAATTATTAAGATTTAATTCTTTTAATGATAAGCATTCATAGAATATAGAACTCATATCAGTAACATTAATAGTATTAAAATTTTTAAGATTTAATTCCTTCAATAATGAACATCCATAGAACATACATCTCATATTAGTAACATTATTAGTATTAAAATTATTAATATCTATTTCTTTTAATGATGAACATCTAAAGAACATATAACACATATTAGTAACATTATTAGTATTAAAATTATTAAGATTTAATTCTTTTAATGATGAACATCCAT
>NZ_CALCYR010000048.1 GCF_937906425.1 uncultured Methanobrevibacter sp.
GGTTTTTTTTTTTAATATTTTTAATTAATTATATTTATAATTAATAATAAATTTATAAATATACTAATTGTAAAGAATAATTAAATTAAGTTTTTCAATTATTGAAATTATATATTAAAATTTATTAAAACTTATTAAAATTTATGATGTGATAAAATGAAAGCTTTAGTTTTACTAGGATGTCCAGAAGCTCCTTCACAAACCCCTATTGCGTTGTATGCTTCATATAAGTTAAGCCAAATGGGTTATGATGTTACTGTATCAAGCAACCCTGCAGCTGGAAAAATATTGGATGTATCAGATCCTGAAAAGGTCTATGTCAAGAAGAGAGTTGATATTGAAAAGTGCTTGGATGAGATTGAGGAAGGAGATTATGATTTGCTTGTAGGCTGTGTTCACAAGGATGCCGCAGCTACCTTCTTTATAACCTATTATCATATCTTAAAATGTAAGGCTCTTGCAATTGTCTTTTCAAGAGATGGTGATGAAGTTGCAGAATTTGCTGATATGGTTGAATCCTCTACAGATGCTGATATTATAGCACTTAGAGCTTTCCATAATCCAAATCCAATCAGAGTCCAATTTGACAGATATTTAAAAACTTTGGAAGAATAGATTTTTAAAAAAAGGGATTTGGATTTATTATTAAAATAGTTATTTTTATTTAATTTTTTTAAATAAGGGATTTGGATTTATTATTAAAATAGTTATTTTTATTGATTATTAGAAGAAAATGATGGTGATTGAATGTCTTTCTGTTTAGAAACATATTTGCAACAAAATGATGATTATACAATACTTGTACAACGTTCAGGAGTTAAGCAATGTTATAAGCTTATTGAAGAAAACTCAAAAGAGATTATTCATGTAAATCCTGGTGATAAAGTGTTGGGCGCTAGATTAATTGGTCTTCCTCCGATACCTGTAGGAATTAATGAGGATAAGGGAACCATTTTAATTACCTATACTAAACCTTGCCATGGAACTGCAGCTATTGAAATTCCAATAAGTCCTGAAGAAATCGAGGACGTTAGAAAAATGGATATTGGGGCTTAAATAATTTTATCATAGTTTAAATAATCTTATTATAATCTTAAATAATTTTATCATAATTTAAATAATCTTATCTTGAGTTTAAATAATCTTATCATAAAGTAAATAATAAAAATAATTTAATATAACTTTAAACGATTAAATGGATTAATTTATCAACTTTGGTGGTGTAAATTTGATTACAACTGTAGTGGGTAGTTTTGGAATTGATTTAAAGGAACCTAAAGCACTTTCAGAGAAAATTAAGTCTTCCATTGGTTTATATGATCCTTATAAAATAGCCATTGAAGAGGCTGTCAAATTACAGCTGGATTGTGGAATAGATATTGTTGGGGACGGTCAGCCAAGAGGTGATATGGTAGGTTCATTCGTTAAGCATATTCCGGGATTTTCATTTGAAATGAATTCCTCTGTAATTGTATCTAAAATAAGGGCTCCTCAAGTTGACATAATGATTAAGGACTTGAAATATGCTAAAAAGGTTCTTGAATCTGAAATAAAAGAGAGAAATATGGGGGAGGAAGAATCAGGCAGGAAAGGTGTTAAGCTAATGCTTACAGGACCTTCAACCATTGTTCACTCATCAAGAATCGAATCCTTCTATAAGGAAAGAAATCCGGCAATCATTGATTGTGCCCATGCATTAAGGCGTGAGGTTGAATCTGCGGAAAAGGCAGGTGCAAGTTATGTTCAAATTGATGATCCGTTCCTGTCCACTGGAATGGTTGACCTGAAGGTTGCAAAGGAGTCTATTGGAATACTTACTGATGGAATTGAAATGCCAATGGCCATGCATGTTTGCGGTAATCTTGACGGATGCTTTAAGGAAATAGCTAAGTTTCCAATCGATATTTTGGATTGTGAATTTGCAGGAAACAATGTGAATATTGGTCTTTTGGAGGAAAATTCAGGTTTGTTATCAGGTAAAAAGTTAGGATTCGGTTGTATTGACTCTGCAATGAATTCCGTTGATGATAAGGAAAAGGTAAAGGCCTTGATTGAAAGGGGAATTGCAGCTGTAGGCAAGGAAAATATGCTTCTTGACCCTGATTGCGGTCTTAGAAAGGTTGATATTCCAATAGCTATGGAAAAGTTAAAAATCATGTCTGATTTGGCTAATGAATTCAATTAGTCTGATTAGTTTATTTTTTTCTTAAATATAATGATTAAATTAATTAATTAATAAAAATTAAAGATTAAATTTAAATTCAAAAAAAATGTTTTAGAAGCTAGAAAACTTAAAAATTAAATATGCATAGGGATTTTTATGAATGTTTTAGGTGTTACAGGAATGCCAGGTTCTGGAAAAAGTGTTTTTATTGACACTGCATTAGAAAAAGATGGAATTGTAGTTAGTATGGGTGACATTATCCGTGAAAAGGCTAAGGAAAGAGGAGAGGATACCGGTACAACTGCGAAAAAAATAAGAGAAGAGTTTGGCCAATATATCGTTTCAGAATTGACTGTTGAAAGAATTAAGGAAATCTCAAAAGAGGATAATGGTGCTAACTTTATTTTAGTGGATGGTATTAGAAGTCCTTATGAAATAGAAATGTTTAATGAAAATTTTGATAACTTTTCATCAGTTTCAGTCTTTGCATCTGCCAAAACAAGATTTGAAAGACTTGTCCTTAGAAAAAGAGCAGATGATCCAGAAACTTATGATGACTTTTTGGTAAGGGACAATAGGGAATTAGGTTTTGGCCTTGGTGATGTAATTGCAACTGCAGATTACTTGCTTGTAAATGAAGATTCATTGGAGGACTTTCAGGAGCAAGTTCGTGAGTTTTTAGAGAATCAATTGGATTAATTTCTATTTTTTCTCTTTTTATTATTTTTATTTTTGTTTGTTTATATTTTTTTTAAAGTTGTTTTTTTTTATTTTTTTATTTTTGTTTGTTTATATTTTTTTTAAAGTTGTTTTTTTTATTTTTTTATTTTTTGTTTGTTTATATTTTTTTAAAGTTGTTTTTTTTTTTTTATTTTTGCTTTAATTTTATTTTTATTTTCTTCTTTTTTTATGCATTAAATTTAATCCTCTTCATGCAATTTAAAAATTCCCTTTTGGCTGACTATCCTGTCAATTCCGGAATTCTTTATCATTCTTGAACATATTGGACAAGGTTCTGCATCATCTATTTCCACCCATTTTCCCTCATCATACTTTTCTCCAGCCAGAAAAATGGTTGAACCGATCATTTCATTTCTGCTTGCACTGAGCATTGCATTTTGTTCAGCATGAACTGAAAAGCAGTCATTATAGTTACCTGAATTTGATGGAAGGTTCATTCTTTGACAATCTCCTCTGTCACAACAGTTTTCTTCCCCTCTTGGATTACCATTATAACCTGTACTGACTATTTCATCATTATTTACGATTACAGCACCATAACGTCTTTTTAAACAGGTGCTTCTTTTTGATACTGATAAAGCTATTGCAAGGTAATACTCATTTTTGCTCATACGATTTACTGATTTTTCATCTGCCATACATTTCATCCTCCATTGTTTAAAAAATTAATTAAATTCCCTTGTTTGAAGATTATTAAACATTGATAATTTAAGCCAATCTTCCTTGTTATACTATTGATGTTAATCTTAATTAAATCTTTTTTTATTCCCTCATTTTTTTATCATTTTATGAAAATTCTATTTTTTAAAAAAACTTTTTTAGAAATTAATTTTTTAGTTTTTAAAAAAGAATTTTTAGCTATTTATTTATATTAAAAAAATTATAATTAAGTATGTAAAGTAATAAATTAAAATTAATTTAAGGTAAATTATAATTTAAGAAAAGATTGGTGATTGGAGGATAATATGATTAGCCAAGAGGAAAAGGATCAAATCAAAGAGGAAATAGTGACTAAAGTCAATTCAGTTTTAGATAAATACGGTGAATCCTTTAGAATGGATAAGGTAAATGTCCTAAACAGAAGTGAAACAGTTAAATTCATGGGAAGTTACAGAGTTTATGACAGAAGAAAATACCATTCCATTTCAAGGGAAATTAATTCTTTCTTAAATAAATATGGTGATGTTAATATAAACACTAAAAAGATTAAGGACAGTGGAATGAAATTCACTACTGTAAGCTTTAATTTTGAATTATAATGATAAAAATCATTTTAAGGATTAATTAAAGACTTTCTTTTTTTTTATTTTATTTTATTTTACTTATTTTTTTTAAAAACAAGTTTTATAAATATAAAACAAATTTTGTTTTTTTAAAATTATTGTATGAAAAACAAAATAGTTAAATATGGTAAAGTATAAATATAGTATTGTTGTTTTTTTTAAGATTTTTTTAACGGGGCCCGTAGCTCAGTCTGGCAGAGCGCTTGGCTCTTAACCTTGTTGTCGCGGGTTCAATCCCCGTCGGGCCCGTTTCTTATTACTTTTTTTATTATTTTTTTCTATTTAATTATTATTTTATTTCTTTTTTTCTATTTTAGGGTTAATTTTATTTCTTTTTTTCTATTTAAGGTCAATTTTATTATTTTTTCCATTTTAAGATTATTTTATTTCTTTTTTTCTATTTTAAGGTTAATTTTATTTCTTTTTTTCTATTTTAAGATTATTTTATTTCTTTTTTTCAATTTTAACAGTGTTTTTTCTAATTTCGTTATAGCAATATTGGTTTTTATTAGATTTTCATAGCCTTTTTCATGATTTTAAATTAATTTTTCTATTTTTTCCAATATCTTCTTTTTAATGTGGCATTATTCAATAATCCCCGGAAATCATCATTAAGAGTTTAAAGAAATTGTATAAAATTTTAAATAGTTTGTTAATTAAACTTATTAGTATAATATTTTATTCATTATTAATAAGTAAATTCAGTTTAAATCAATTATTTTTAAATCAATTTAATTATTTTTATTTGAATAAAGTTGATTATGAATATTTCAAATATTTTAATTGAGGTTAAAATATGGTAAGTGTTAATTTAGAAGCTAAAAAAACTGTAGATGTAATGATTGAAAAAGCTGACGACCTTAACATTGCTGTTTCCAAATTAGGAAATGGGGCAACTGTTATTGACTGTGGTGTAAATGTCGCTGGAAGTTTTAAGGCAGGTGAATTATATACTAAAGTATGTCTTGGAGGATTGGCTGATGTAGGTATTTCCATTCCTGGAGACTTATCTGAAAAATTCGCTTTACCTTCTGTAAAAATAAAAACCGACTTCCCATCTATTTCCACATTAGGTGCACAAAAAGCAGGTTGGTCTGTTTCTGTAGGTGACTTCTTTGCATTAGGTTCCGGTCCAGCTAGAGCATTATCATTAAAACCAGCTGAAACCTATGAGGAAATTGATTATGAAGATGATGCAGATCTTGCTATTTTAACTTTGGAAGCTGATGTATTGCCTGGTGATGATGTAGCACAATACATTGCTGATGAATGTAAAGTTGATGTTAAAAACGTATTCTTGCTTGTAGCTCCTACCGCTTCCTTGGTTGGATCCATCCAAATTGCAGGAAGGGTTGTAGAAAACGGTACCTACAAAATGTTAGAATTCCTTAAATTCGATGTTAAAAAGGTTAAACATGCAGCAGGTATTGCTCCAATCGCTCCTATTGACCCTGATGGATTAAAAGCTATGGGTAAAACCAACGATGCAGTTTTATTCGGTGGAAGAACTTACTACTATGTTGAATCTGAAGAAGGAGATGACATTGCAGAAGTTGCTGCTAAATTACCTTCCTCTGCAGCTGACGGATATGGTAAACCATTCTTCGATGTATTTAAAGAAGCAGGATTTGACTTCTACAAAATCGATAAGGGAATGTTTGCACCAGCTGAAGTTGTTATCAATGATTTAACTACTGGTAAATTATACAAAGAAGGATTTGTAAATGCAGATTTACTTAAAAAATCCTTTGGAATAGAATAAGTATTCTATTTTAGTTTTTAACTTATTTAATAGCTATTTTAGCTATTTTCTTTTTTTTATTTTATTTTTTCTTATTTCTTTTATTTTCACTAATTTTCTTTTATTTTCACTTATTTTCTTTTATTCTTTTTGTTTTCTTTTTATTCTATTTTTTTTAGTATTCTATTTGTTTGATGCTATTTTTTTTATTCTTTTTGTTTTCTTTTTATTCTTTTTCTTTTTTTGGCTTTGTTGAAATTCTAAAATTCTTATAAAAATTTCATAATTAATGGATTAAAATATATTAAATAAATTTTTAAAATAGGTTTTCAACAGACTCATTTCTTATTATTTTAAGCATTCTGGTTCTTCTTTTTTTAAATATTATTACTTTTTTTCAATCGGAGCCTTTTAAATCCTTCTTTTTTCCAATAAAGTAATACTTTTTTTAAAAAAAGTAATATTTATATACTTGGTTTGGTAAATATTTATTTGGTAATATCTTTTTTATAATTAGTATTACTTTTTTCTATCTTTTTTGTAATTAAGTAATAATTAAATTTTTTCGGTAATATGGGAGATATTGCATTTTTATTGTTAATAATTTAAAGAGGAAATCATAATGGATAAAAAATATATTTTAGGTGCAGTTATTGCTGTAATTGCAATAATTGTTGTTGCAGCTGCCGCTTTAGGTGGTGGAGGTACTGTACATGCTGATGATGAGTTAATAACCTGTGTTGCTGCTCATGGTGAAGAACCGGAATTTGGTTTTGACCCTATGCATGGATGGGGGTATCACGATTCAGGTACAGAACCACTTATACAAAGTACACTTCTTAAAAGAAATGCGGATAATGAATTTGTAAATGATTTGGCTACTAATTATAGCATATCAGATGATTTAAAAACATATACAGTAAACATTCGTGATGATGTAAACTTCACAGATGGAACTAAATTAACTGCTGAAGATGTGGCCTTCTCATACAACACAGCAAAAGAATTTGGTGAAGGTGCAGATTTAAGTTCCATGAAAGAGGCTAAGGCAGATGGGGATTATAAAGTAGTATTTAAGTTAGACAAGGCTGATTCTACATTCATCAATAAATTAACAGATGTCGGAATCGTTCCGGAAGCTAGCTATGATAATGAAACCTATGGTCAAAATCCAATTGGTTCAGGACCTTATAAATTGGCTCAATGGGATAAAGGTCAACAATTCATTCTAGAAAAGAATACTGAATATTATGGTGAAGAGCCATACTTCAACAAGATAACCAACCTTTTCCTTGATTCTGATGCAGCATTTGCAGCAGTTAAAAACGGAGATGTTGATATTGCTGAAGTGCCTGTTGCATATGCTAATGAAACTGTAGATGGATATCACTTGGAATATTTCGATTCCATTGATGTTCGTGGAATTTCATTACCTGTTCAAATGGATGAAGGTCAAGTAAGTGAAGATAATATTAGCATAGGTAATAATGTAACTGGTGATTCAGCAATAAGGGAAGCATTAGCAATTGGTATAGACAGACAAAAATTGGTTGATGGTTCATTAAACGGATTTGGTAATATTTCATACACTGGTGTAGCTAATCAATTACCTTGGGCATTTGATGCAGGCTATGAGGATGGTCAAGTAGATGAAGCAAAGGCCCTTCTTGAAGAAGCTGGATGGGTAGACAGTGATAATGATGGAATCAGAGAAAAAGATGGGCAAAAAGCAGAATTCACTCTATATTACAAATCTTCTGCAACTGAAAGGCAAGCAATTGCAGTGGCTATTGCTGAACAAGCAAAAGAATTAGGTATTGAAATCACTCCTGAAGGTGCAAGTTGGGATGATATTGACCCTAACAAATATAGTCAGTCAGTTGTATGGGGATTCGGTTCTGCAGATCCATTCGAAATTGAACATCAATACGATTCAGAAGTTGCATGTGTTGGTTATGATAATCCTGGAGGATTAAATGACTCCAGTGTTGATGCATTAATTGATACTGCTATGTCTCAAGACCTTAACAGTTCCTACAGCACTTGGTCTAAAGCTGCACAAGAGGCTACCTCACAAAACTCTTTCCTTTGGATTGGAACAATGGATTACACCTACTTTGTAAGTGATTCATTAGACATTTCAAACAGCACACACCTTATTTATCCTCATGGAGGAGACATTTGGGGTAATATCTACGATTGGAAACATATCAATGCAACCGAAGAATAAATTATTTAATTAAAATGGTTTATTTTTTAATAAACCATTTTTTAATAATTTTCAATGTTTTTGATAGTTTTAGGGTTTATATAATTTTTAGTTTTTTTTAATTTCTTAAATATTTTTTTTAGGATTTTTTAATATATTTAAAATTTTTTAAATAATTTTTTAGGATTTTTTAAATGTCTTTAAGTTTTTAGGCATTTTCAATATTCTTAATTAATTTTTTTAAATATTTTAAAGAATTATTTAAAGAATTTTTTTTATATTTACAAATTTTATTCTTTTTTTTAAAAAAGTGAGAGAGAGTTGATTAAAATTAATAGCAAAAAATTGGCTAAATTTTTAGGATTTAAAGCAATACGTTTACTAATTCTATTGGTTGTTATTGCTGCTATCAGTTTTATAATGGTACAATTATCTCCTATTGATCCTGTTAAAGCCTATCTTGGTCAGAGAATTGTAAGTCAAGAACAATTGGCTATTATAGGACAATATTGGGGAACAGATTTATCATTGAGTGAAAGAGTCTTAGGTTGGCTTCAAACTTTGGCCTCTGGAAGTATGGGCTTTTCATTGATTTACAGAATCCCTGTAACAGAAGTCATTATGCAAAAGTTTACCGCTTCATTAACCCTTATGGTGGTTTCATGGGTAATTTCTGCAGTTGTCGGTTTTGGTTTAGGTGTGCTTGCAGGTGCAAAGGAAGGTAGTTGGATTGACAAGGTAATTAAAACCTACTGTTACATTTTGCAATCTTCTCCGACCTTTTGGATCGGTCTGGTTTTATTGATGGTTTTTTCAGTTTATCTGGGTTGGTTCCCAATAGGACTTTCAGTTCCTATTGGACAGTTATCTGACACTGTAACCTTTTGGCAGTGGTTATATAGGCTGATATTGCCTGCAGTAACATTAAGCATTGTAGGTATTGCTTCCCTAACAATGTATACTCGTGATAAGCTTATAAATGTTAAAAAAAGTGATTATTTCCTATTTGCACAGGCTAGAGGAGAAAGCTTTTGGGGGATAATTAAAAATCATGGGATAAGAAACATATTGATTCCTGCAATTACTATTCAATTCATGTCCTTCAATGAATTATTTGGTGGAACAATTCTTGTGGAACAGGTATTTGCATATCCAGGTATTGGTCAGGCAACTGTGGCTGCAGGATTGAGATCAGATGTTCCATTGTTGTTGGGGATTGTGATTATAAGTACAATATTTGTTTTTACAGGAAATTTTATTGCTGATTTGATATACAAATATGTGGACCCAAGATTGAGAGGTGAGGATGATGACTGAAAGTCCATGGTATAATAAGGGTCTTTTTAGTTCATTGAACCTAAGGCAAAAGACAATATTGACAATAGCCCTTACAGGTTTGGTCTTGTTGCTTATTTTTATTAGCGGGATGTTTATTGATGTCAATATAACTACAGATTTTTCATCAAGGATGTGTTCTCCATCTTTTGATCATATTTTTGGTACTGATTGGATGGGTAGAGATATGTTTACCCGTACAATAAAAGGTTTAAGTCTAAGTATTGTAATAGGAATAGGTGCTTCTATAATTTCCAGTGTAATTGCTACAATATTGGCTTTTGTGGCAAGTGTAAACAAATATTTCGATGAATTTGTGTCATGGTTGATCGATCTCTTTGCTTCTGTACCTCATATACTGTTGATTATGATGATATCCATTGCATTGGGTAAAGGTGCTTTTGGTGTAATAATGGCAGTTGCATTTTCCCATTGGGTAAATTTAACAAGGGTTCTTCGGGCTGAAGTATTGCAAATCAACACATCTGAATATGTGGCATTATCCGGAAAATTAGGCAGAAGCAAATTATGGATTGCCAAGGAGCATATCTTGCCTTTGGTTTTGTCCCAGATATTTGTTGGAACATTGCTTGTATTCCCACATGCAATTATGCATGAGGCAAGTGTAACATTTTTAGGATTTGGTCTATCACCGCATGAGCCAGCTATAGGTATAATCTTATCCGAATCAATGTCATATCTTGCCATGGGTGCTTGGTGGTTGGCATTTTTCCCAGGTCTTGCATTATTGATAGTTGTCCTATTGTTTGATATTATTGGAGACAATTTAAAACGTTTACTTGATCCTGGAGAAGCAAATAACTAATTGGTGGTATTATGGAAAAATTATTGGAAGTGAATAATCTGTCAATCTCCTTTACACAATATGTCCAGGGATTGAATAGGCATGAGCTAAAGGTAATTTCTGATTTATCAATTGATGTTGGTGAAGGTGAAATAGTTGCTGTCTTAGGGTCCAGTGGTTCAGGTAAAAGTCTTTTGGCACATTCTATATTAGGTATTTTACCTTATAATTCGCATACAAGTGGTGAAATCAAGTATAAGGGGGAAACATTAAATCAGGAAATTAAAGAAAAGTTAAGAGGTAAAGAAATATGTTTAATTCCACAATCAGTAAATTTCTTGGACCCTCTTATGAAAGTGTCAGAGCAGGCCATTGGTGAATGTAAGGATGATAAGGAACATGATTTGAAAAAATTAAGGCAAAGGGAAGTTTTCAGCAGATATGGATTGGATGAAAGTGTTGATGAATTATATCCTTTTGAGTTGTCTGGAGGGATGGCAAGGAAAGTCCTTTTATCAACTGCATTGCTCCACGATCCTGATTTGTTGATTGCTGATGAGCCGACTCCGGGGCTTGATGCTAAAAGTGTTGAGGAAACCATTGAGGATATAAAAAATCTGAAGGAACATGGAAAGGGTGTGTTGCTGATTACCCATGAAATTGATGTTGCCTTAAAGACTGCAGACAGGATTGCAATATTTTATTCAGGTTATGTGATTGAGATAAATGATGTGAAAAACTTTAAAAATTCAGAAAATTTGTTGCACCCCTATTCCAAAGCCCTAATCGAGGCATTGCCTAGAAATGGGTTTAAATTAACTGAAGGGGTTCAGCCATTGGAGGAAGTTTCTGGATGTCCATATTATGAGAATTGCCCAATATGTTTGGAGAAATGTAAGGATAATAAACCGAAGCTTCTTGAATATAATGGCATAATGATAAGGTGTTTTAATTTTAAGGAGGTTAATGATGAATCTTGAAGCAAAGAATATTTCCTTTTCATATAATAAGAAAAGACCTGTATTAAAGGATATTTCATTATCACTTGATTCCAATCAGATAATCGGTTTGATTGGAGATAGTGGAAGTGGTAAAAGTACCTTATGTAAAATTATCTCAGGGTATATTCAAAATTATTCGGGTAAAGTTCTCCTTGATGGTAAGGAAATTTCTTCTAAGGGATTCTCCCCTGTCCAATTGATCTTTCAACATCCTGAAAAGACAATGAATCCTAAATGGAAGATGGAAAAGGTGTTGGAAGAATCCTGGTTTCCTCCTCAGGATTTGAAGGATACCTTTGGTCTTAAGGATAATTGGTTAAGTCGTTGGCCTAGTGAACTTTCAGGTGGAGAACTGCAACGTTTCAGCATATTGAGAGCCTTAAATCCAAAAACAAGGTTTATAATAGCTGATGAGATAAGTACTATGCTTGATGCAGTAACTCAAGTGCAAATATGGGAAGCACTTATTGGTCATTGTAAGGCTAATGATATTGGTATTTTAGCGGTTAGTCATGATATTGAATTGCTTGAGGTTATTTGTGATGACATTTTGTATTTTAATGAAATAAATCACATTTAATATCTTTTTTTTAATATTTGAGGATATTTGTCATGTTTAATGTCTTTTTTATTTTTTAAGGGGGATATTTGTCATGTTTAATGTCTTTTTTATTTTTTAAGGAGGATATTTGTCATGTTTAATGTCTTTTTTATTTTTTAAGGATGATTAAATTTTTATATCTTTAACTGGGGATAATATGAGTTTTTTAATTAAGGAAATATCTGATGATGATGAAACTAAGATTAAAATTAGAAATTTTTTATTTTCTCAAATAAGAAGTGAATACGGTTATGGTTATGTTCCATCTTATCATAAAGATATAATTGATTTAAATAAGTATTATATAGATTCCAGTAAAAATAACTTGTTTTTCATTGAGAATGATTATAATAAGATTATAGCGACTATTGCGGTAAGGCCTTATGATAAGGACTTTGCAAAGTTTAAGAATTTATATAATAAGGAATCTACAGCAAGCATTTGGAGATTATTTGTGGATAAGCCCTATAGGCGTTGTGGTTTTGCAAGCAAATTATACAATATTGTTGAAAGATTCTGCTGTGAAAATGATTTCAAGGAAATTTATCTGCACACTCATAAAAATCTTGAAGCGGGATTTCACTTTTGGAAAAAGCAAGGTTTTCAAGTTACTTGGGATACAAATAACAATCTTCAAACTGTGCATATGATTAAAAATTTAAATTCTAAGATTTGTGATTAAATAGAATCTAAATATTCTTTTAAAAATTTAGTTTAATGTAATTTTTATGGATTTTTGGTGTATTTATGAGTTGTTATAAATTTGGTTTAATGTAATTTTTATGGATTTTGGGTGTATTTATGAGTTGTTATAAGTATTGGGGAAAAATTGAAGAAATTGCAAATCAGTTATCAGGCTATAGTGATTTGGATAATATAGGCATATCTGCATTGGATAGTACTGACATTGATGAGATTACAAAAATATTGGATGAAATCGAAGTTATTGCTCATGATAAGGAAATTGACTTTGACTCTGCAAAGCATATTCTTGATGATGAGAAGATGAATAATGCATTGAAGTTAATTAGGAAATTCTATGTTTATATTGGTGCAAGACTTGAAAGAGAAAATGCCTTAAAAATATTGGAATCAGATAATCCTAAGGAAGTTTTAGACTCTTTCCATTTCTATGATCGTTATATTGGGCTTATAGAAAATGAAATGCAATTGGCTAAATTCGATGAAAATAAGACATTTGTTTTTTTAGGCAGTGGGCCATTGCCTTTAACCTTAATAATGTTTAATATGGTCACAAATTGTAAGGGAATAGGCATTGAGCAAGATGAGGAAGTTGCAGAATTGTCAAGAAAAGTTTTAAATAAATTAGGTCTTGATGAAGATATTAGCATTATTACTGGTGATGAAAAGACAATTGCTGATTTGGATTATGATATTCTAATGATTGCAGCATTTGCAGAACCTAAAGATAGGGTATTTTCTACTGTTTGGGATATTGTAGATGAAAAAACTCCTGTTCTTTATAGGACTTATTCCGGTATGAGAGCTATTTTGTATTCTCCTGTAACTGAAAAAGACACCAGAGGATTTCATAAGGAAGTTATGCTACTTCCTAAAGGAAAAACTAATAACACTTCGGTTTTAATTAGAAAAATTCTTTAATTAAATCTTATTTTTTCTTTTTCATATTGTTTTCATTGTTTTTATTGTTTTTACTTTTTTATTTTTTTTCTATTTTTTTATTTTTACTTTTTAATCGGATATTGTTTCATTATTATAAAAATTTATTAATCTTAAAAATCATATATAATATAACAATGTTTTATTACTTATTTTTGAGGGATTATTATGGATTTGGACGTAAATGAAGTAGTTAAAAAAATAGAAGAATATAGGGAAACTAAAAGTTGTTCACAAGCTACTTTAATGGGTATTTGTGATGTTGCAGGTTTGCCTACCGAGGAATTGGCGCTTTTAGCTAAAGGATTCTCTGGAGGAATTGGGGGAACATTCTCTGAAGGAACCTGTGGTGCAGTAACCGGTGCAGTTATGGCTTTAGGCCTGCTTGGTGAAGACGAAGGTCAAATCATTAAGGCATCTAAGAAATTATTCAATGAATTTAAAGAACAATATGGCTCTGTAACTTGTGGATACATTTCAAAAGATGGTGATGACAAGTCTCCATGTGTTGAAGTATGTTTATTTGCAGGTGAAAAGGTCTGTGAATATTTAAAAGAATAATTTTATTTTAATAATTATTTTATCTATTTTTATACCTTTTTTATTTATTTTTACTTATTTTTTTACTAATTTTTAGTTATTTTTTATTTATTTTTTACTTATTTTT
>NZ_CALCYR010000049.1 GCF_937906425.1 uncultured Methanobrevibacter sp.
TTATTTTATTTTAATAAATTTTAATTATTTCTAATTATTTTTAATTATTTTTAATTATTTTAATTTCATTTTTCTAGAATAATTTTTATTAAAATTTTAATGATGATTTTTTACAATTAGCAAATTATTTAAATAAGTATATAAAAATTTAAAACTATCTTATTTTAATAAACTTTTCAATGATTTAAATGTGTGATGAAATTATAAAAAACATTCAAAGGAATCTTAGCGGAAATTCTGATTTGGACAAGAGTTATCTTGTTTCCCAATTGGACTTTTATAAAAACCATGAGCATGCTCCACAAATCATAAAAGGGATTTCCGCCCTATTCTGGGATTGTCTTACAGATGATGAAGTTGACTTTTTGGACAAGTCCCACAATAATAATGAAATCTTAAAGGCATTTGATGATGTTATAGAACTGATTGAGGCAAAGGATAAGGGTTCTGCCTTAATCCTGCTTGAAGGATTCTTTAAGAATTTCAATGATGATTATTCCAATTCTTCAAAATACCAATATCACAGTTTTTTAAATCCTCTTGAAGTTCTGATTTTTTATAATTACATTGGATTCGATAGCTCAAAGCTTGAATTCTACAATACAGAAGAAGATAAAAAGGCAATTGACAAAAAGAACAATACTCCATTCCTTAAGCGCAATGTTCATTCCTTAGGCAATTATGACCATAGGGGATTTGATGATCCGATTGCATACAGAAGGCAAAACAGAAAGCGTAACAGATATAGGGGAAATCAAATCAATATAAATAAGAGCATAAATAAGGTTTCAGATATTATAGTAAATAAAAATAATGGTGGAAATAAAAAAGAGGATAAATCAAATGAAAAATCCGATAAGGAAAATAAAAAGGAATTGAGATTAATCCCATATTCTAAACCATTATTTGATTTATATTATATTTATGGGTCATTGCTTGCAGAGAAATCTCGTTTTGATGAGGCGGAAGTCTATTTGAAAAGGGCATTGAAGATAAATCCAATATCCTCAAAGGCTCTTTTGGAACTTGCAGACATCTACAAGTTAAGGACAGTAACCTTCAACAGGTTTTTCCTTCTAACCATGGAAGCCTTGAAATATGCATATTCTCTTAAGGACATAGCTAAGGCATATAGAAACATTGGGTATTATTATTTGGAGGAGTATAATCTTGAGGTTTCCGCCGTCTTTTATAATCATAGCCTTAAATTTGAAAACAACAAGAATGCAATCAAGGAACTTGATTATATAAGCTCAAGAGGAGTTGATTTTATCATTGATGATGAAAAATCACTTGAGATTATAAAGTCAAAGAATGTTCAGGAGGATGTTAATCCATTTATTCTAGATTCCTTGGAGACTTTAAGTTCCTATTTCCACTCAAGAGGATTTTTAAATCAGGCTTTATACTTTTATAGAATTATGTATGAGTTAACAAATGATCCTTTGGTTTTTGATATGATTAATCGTTTGCAGAATAAGATTTAAGTTGATTTTTAAATATGGTTGGCTTGAGTTTTGTATGCTTTTTTTAAAATTAGACTCTTTTTCATTTTATTTTAATTCTTTTTTTTATTAGAATCTTTTTTTTAATGCTTTTAAAATTAGAATTTTTTATTTAATTTTGAGTTTGACATGTCGCAATGGAAATCCTCTTGACTACGAGAACATGTAGGAGAGAATAAAGAGATGGCTGAAGTCCAATTTTTCCCAAATCACTCAGTAGGAACTCAGTAAGCACTCAGTAGTTAGAGCAAAAATTAATAGTTCATGATTTTTTTGTTCTGCTTTCTATTCCTTTTTTAATAATGTGGTCGAAGATTGTATACAAATAGTTACTTTTATATACAA
>NZ_CALCYR010000050.1 GCF_937906425.1 uncultured Methanobrevibacter sp.
CAATTTTTTTTATTTTTATTTATTTTTATTTTAATTTCTTTCAATGATTTTTTTTAAAATTTAACAAAATTTCTATTTTGATTTAATTTAGTTTATTTCTTATTTTTTAATTTTATTTTAGTTATTTTTAAAATTAAACTCTTTTTGATTTGTTTTATTTATTTTAAACCATTATTTTCATTTATTTGATTAAAAATTTTATTTGTTTTATTGCGAACATTACTTAACTTTATATATGGTGCTTGTCTTATATGTAATAATGCATTGTTTTATGAAACTGTTTTATGAAATAATGCATACACCAAAAAATAATCATCACCAGTAATTTGTTATATTTTTTTTGTTTCTCACAGTTTTTTTGTATTCATGTCTATCACTTCGATTTTCGGGCAAACACGGTTTCTCCTATTCTGGTGGTGATTCTTTCTTGGATAGGGAGGGATTAAATAATTCAGTAAACTCCTGGGGGTAGTTTATCTTAAGGGGGTAATTATTTAATACGGATGCGGGTTTTTGTATTTTACTGTTGAACTTTTAAAATTTGGAGGTATTCTCATGAATGAATTTGGAATAACACAATTAATATTTCTAAGACGTCTTGGTATGGAAACTGAAAGAGTAAATGTTTTATTTGAATCTGGCAATTTAGGTGTTAGGGATTTAATCAGATACAAAAACAGTATTTCTTCAATCGATGACTTTTGTAATTTTGTGGTAAATTCTCAGGATTGGGGGGATTTGGAAAATATTGATAAAATCGTTGAAAGTGTGGAAGAAAAATTATTTGTTCATTTCTATGAGTTAATTGATCAATTTGGTGCCATTGGCGATTCTAATTCTTATGATGTGTCTTCTTTTGAAATGGGGTTAGATTCTAATTCTTATGATGTGTCTTCTTTTGAAATTAATCCTGCTTTCAATCCTTTTGTTTCTCCGGAGGATGAAGATTTTGATAATATTTCTTTTGAAATTGATCCGGCTTTCAATCCTTTTGTTTCTCTTGAGGATGAGGATTCTGATGAATCTTTTTTTGAACTTGATTCTGATAAGGAAGAGTTTTCCCAATTTTTAAATAATTTGGGCGAAGATATGGATTCTGTTTCGTTTTCCATAGTTGAGGAAAATCCTATTTTCTCTGGAAATAAATCCGATTCTGACTTTATTGGAATTCCTCTATTTTTAAAAGAGGAATTTGATTCTGAGTCCGATTAAAATTAAAATTAAATTAAATTTAAAATTAAATTTATACTAAAATTAAATTTATATTAAAATTTAACTTATTATTTTTTTTAAAAAACCCCTTAATGTTGATTTTATTTTGTGTGGTGTAATTTAATGGTTTGGATGTGTGTTTTTTCTTTAATGGGTTTAATGGGTTTAAGAGTTTTAATGGAATTCTTAATTCTTTAAATTCCTTTTTTCCTTATATTTTTCTATTTTTTCTATTTTTATTGTTTTAATTAGTTTATTTTGGCTTATTTTCATTATTTTTATTATTGTTTTCCTTTTCTTATTTTAAATTATTTTTAGTTTATTTTAAATTAGTTTTAATTTATTTTTTTTAATTAAGTGATTTTTTCAATTTTAATATTATTTAATAGCTATATTAAAATTTAATACATTTTTTAATACAAATTGCCGATTTAAATAATAAATTATTTATTATATCAAAAATAAACTTAAATTTAGTTAACATTTTATGTTTTAATTCATGTTATTGTAAATTAAAATGTAGTTTATAATTTTAATGGATTGAATTCAATTAATTGAAATTTTTAATTCCATTTTCTTATTTAATTTTATAAAAGGATTAATTTTATTTTAATTTGCCAATAACGATTTTTTTAAGGAGGATTTTAATGAATAAAAGTGATTTGAAAAGAGATCATTATATGTTAAAAGGTCCGCTTGCCAAACAGGGTTATGACTGGTGGTGGCATTCCTTGACTGCATATAATAAGGAGACTGGGGAAGCAAGACCTTTCTTTATAGAATACTTTACATGCAATCCTGCTCTTGCAGAGGATGAACCTGTTTTAGGTCAAGATCCTGAAACAATTCGTCAAGGTAAAAAACCTTCCTACTGCATGTTGAAGGTTGGAGCATGGGGTAAGGAACCTAAACAAATCCATAATTACTACTCCATGAAGGATTTTGAATGTCCTGATGATAAATTGGACATTAAATTAGGTGAGTTTACCTTGTCTGAGACACATATGAGTGGATATTGTAAGGTTACTGAAGAGGAGGCCAAAAACCATCCCGAATATATGTGTGATGCAGGTGAAATGAAATGGGATTTGGATATTGATAAGCAAATCACTTTTAATGTAGGTTATGGTGCAAGCGGCATATTTAGAAAATTAAACTCCTTTGAAATGTTTTGGCATGCTGAAGGAATCAAGACCCAATACAGCGGTACCATTGAGATGGATGGTGTTGAGTATGAGGTGATTCCTGAAAAATCCTTTGGTTATGCAGATAAGAACTGGGGAGCTGACTTTACAAGTCCTTGGTTATGGATATCCTCATGTAATTTAACCAGTTTGATAACAGGAAAAAAACTTAATAATTCTGCTTTTGAAGCTGGCGGTGGAAAACCTAAGGCTTTCGGCATTTCCCTTCCTCGTAAACTATTGATAGGATTTTATTATGAAGGAAAAATGTATGAATACAACTTTGCAAGATTCTGGAATAATGTAAGGGTTGATTTCGGTTTTAAAGAAGGAAAAGAAGTTAATGAATGGTTCATTAATGCAAGTAATTGGAACAGCAAGATAGAATTGAAATTGTATTGTAAACGTGATGAGATGCTGCTTTTCAATTATGAGGCACCTAACGGTAAGAAATTACACACCCGTCTTTGGAATGGCGGTAACGGTTATGGTGAGATTAAGCTGATGAAAAAGGACGGCACATTGATTGACCATGTAAAAATCGAAAATGCAGGTTGTGAATACGGGGAATATGATGATGACAGAACTCATAATGTCATAGAGGATTAGATTTGGATAATTTTATTGTTTATTAAGAGAGATTATTATGTTGTGGTCAGATGTTGTTGCTTTAATTATTGTTTATGCATATGTTATTGTAATTTTCTTTTTAGCTGAAAAGGTTTTAAAGAGCAGGCCTGAAGTTTCACGTAAGTTCCTACATATCATGATAGGAAATATGATCTTTGCAATGCCTTTCTTCTCAGATGCATGGGTTATGCTTTTATTCATTACATTGCCGATTACAGTGGCTTTGTTCTTCCTTACAGAATATTCCCCTATTAAGATTGAGAATGAAATGACAGAATCAGGACATGCTTTAGGCTTATTCTTTTATGCAGGAATTTGGTCAATATTGCTCTTTATTTTCCCAATAATGATTGATCCTAACTTGCTTTGGATTGTAGCATTAGCTATTGTTCCTTTAGTGTATGGTGATGGATTTGCAGCTCTTGTTGGTGGAAAATGGGGTAAAGTTAAATATCATGTATTTGGCGGAGAAAAATCCCTTGAAGGATCCCTTGCAATGTTTGCAGTAACTGCTGTTCTTGCAGTATTTGTATGGATGTTTTATATGGCTTTGGGTTACACTCTTCCGGAATTTAACTTTTGGTATGTTTTAATCATTTCCGCTATAGCAACTGTTTGTGAAGCTGTAAGTTATGGTGGTGTTGACAATCTTACTGTACCTGCTGTAACTTCAATTTTATATTACGTAGTTGCAACTATGTTATAGACAAATCAGGATTTTTTATAAAAATCTTGATTATTTTTCTTTTTTTTAAACTTATTTTCTTTATTTTCTTTATTTTCTTTATTTTCTTTATTTTCTTTATTTTCTTTATTTTATTTATTTTTATTAGGTTTTAAACTTTTATTTTATTTTTAGTTTTATTTTAGAGTTTTATTAAGAGTTTAATTATTTTTTATTTTTAGTTTTATTTTAGACTTTTATTTTATTTTAAAATTTTATTTTATTTTAGACTTTTATTTTAGACTTTTATTTTATTTTAAAATTTTATTTTTCTTTATTTTCTTATTTTTATTAGGTTTTAGACTTTTATTTTATTTTTAATTTTATTTTAAAGTTTTATTTTTCTTTATTTTTTTATTTTTAAGAATAATATTTATATATGCAAGTGCTGCGGATACTATAACTGCAAGTAGACTTGGTCCTAAAAATATGGAATCCATGCTTGAAGCCACTTGATAAACCATAAACCCTACAAACCATGATAATATATTCCAATACCAGTCTCTTTTTTTATTATTTTCCCCTCCAATGTAGAATGAAACGACAAGTACGGCAGCCATTGGTGCAAAGACAGAACTGATCAGGTAAAGAAAACTTATGTAATGATTCATAATTCCTGAAATTGCAAGCATTGCACTTAAAGCGCTTACCACAACTCCTGTAATCTTCGGGTCAAGTCTGTTAAAGATTGCCTTGGCAGATTCTCCTGCAGAATTTGTAGCAAGGAAATTTGTTGTAACTGTTGAGAGAACCATTATGATGACTCCTTGAACTCCAAGTCCTGATAAAAGAATTGCCTGTGATATGTTGGTTGTTCCCATTCCTACAACCTCAACACCAATGAAATACATCCAAAGGCTTGCGATTGTGTAAGCTATTGCAGAAATTGCTGTCGCCCTTTTAGGACTTTCAACATCCTTTGTATAGTCTGAAATTACTGGAAGCCAGGAAATAGGCATTGCAATTGAAATTTCAAATATATTCCAGAAACTCAGTGTTTGGGAACTTTTAATTGGAGGGTATGCATTTATTCCAAATATCTTAACACTTAGTACAATAAGTAAGATTGTTAATACAATCATTACAATGCTTGTTATCTTTGAGGAACGTTGAAGTCCAACAAAAACCCATATTGCAACAAGTCCTGCAAGAATCAGGCAGGTTGCAGCAAAGGATATTGGTAGATTCAGGTCCATAAGGGCCATTGCACCTTGGGCATTCAATACTGCCACCCATGCTATGAGTTGGAGGACATTCAATGTTGCAAAGATTTTTGAACCGAAATTGCCGAATGTTGATTTGATTGATTCCATTGCATTTACCCTAAGATTTGCTCCAATAAGGCCTGTAAAGTAAAGCAATATTCCTCCGATTATATGTCCGAGTATTAATGGAAGCCATATGGAGTTTACATCTGCTCCAGATCCGACTTGGATACCTGCAATAATTTCAGAAACTGAAATTGCAACTCCAAACCAAATGATTGCATTTGTAAATAGTCCTGTACGGTTTTCCATAATAAATCACGTAAAAAAGTATTTTTATTAAATTAAAATTATTTTTAATTTTTTAATCAATTTTAATCAATTTTAATCAATTTTAATTATTTTTAATTATTTTTAATTATTTTTAATTATTTTTAATTATTTTTAATTATTTTTCAATAATTTTAATTTAAATAATTTTAATTTTAATTATTTTAATTATTTTAATTATTTTTCAATAATTTAATCGGGTTTTCAATTATCTATTTTATAAATCCTATTAAAATTATGTTTTTAAATTATATATAACTGATGTTATATTTTAAAAATTAGAAAATAAGTTTTAAATAAAATAATTGAATTAAATTTATGTTTAAAATTTAAAAAATGAGCAGAATTTAATTTTTAATTAGTTTGGGTTTAAAGTTTTAAAAAAAGAGTTTTAAGATATATTTTTTTATTTAAATGGGGTTTAAGTTTTAAAAAAAGAGTTTTAAGATATGTTTTTTATTTAAATGAGGTTAAAACTTTTTAAAAAAAGAAAAAAAATAATTGAAAATAAGAATTTTCAATTATATACAGGTGTATCCACCGTCTACAGCAATAGCTTGTCCAGTTACGTAACTGGATTTAGGGGATGCTAAGTAAACAACGGTTGAGTCTAATTCTCCGTCTACACCAGATCTTCCTACAGGAACTACAGTTTTAGTGTATGCTTTGTATTCATCATTGTCAATAGTTGAACGGGTAAGTTCTGTTGGGAAGGTACCAGGACAGATTGCGTTTACAGTAATGTTGTATTTAGCCCATTCTGCTGCTAATTGTCTGGTGAGGTTTACTACTCCACCTTTTGCTGCTGCGTATGGGGAAGTTGGGGTTGCCATGGTTCCGACTAAACCGAACATGGATGCAGTGTTGATGATTCTTCCGTATTTTTGTGGAATCATTGCTTCACGTGCAACTGCTCTGGACATTTTGAATGTACCGGTAAGGTCTACATCTACAGTCATGTTCCATTCTTCGTCAGTTAATAATTCTGCTTCTTTGGTTGCACCGTATCCTGCGTTGTTGTGGAGAATGTCGATTCTTCCATAGTGGTCCATGATTTCTTTTACACAGTTTTCAACACTTTCAGTGTCGGTTACATCACAAACTACACCAATACAGTCTACTCCAATTTCTTTGATTTCTTCAGCAACTTGGTCTAATCTTTCTTTCCTTCTTCCTGTAATAACAATGTCTGCACCATATCTAGCATATGCTTTAGCCATGTCTACTCCGATACCGGAGGATGCTCCACTTACTACAGCTACTTGACCTGATAAATTAAATAAATCATTCATTTTTTCCACTTCCATCAGATAACCGTGTCAAGTTATCTTTATTTAATTATTGATTTTTTTAACTTATAAACCTTTTTCTTTTTAGTTCAGTATTTTGAGGCTTTTTCTAGACATTTTTATTTTTTAATTTAGTTTAACTGAATAATATTCACCCTTTTTTGATAATTACTGTTTATTTATTCAATTAATTTTATGAACAGTTAATCAAATTTTCATATTAAAATTGAAAAAACTAATAATTTTTTAGGCATTCCTAAAAATTACTTTTTTAAGATTTTTTTTTAAAATTTCAAGAAAACTATGAGAGTGAATATAATTTTTTTATTTTTTCTTTAGTTTTTAAAATTTAAATGATTATTATTTTAATAATGAGTATACTTTTTTTATTTTTCTTTGCTAGTTCATTTCTATTTTTTTATTTTAGTTTGAATTTTTACTAATGATTTGCTTGTTTCTTGAAAAATTTTTATTTTAATTACTAAATATTATTTTTAATTAAATTCTTTTATTTTATTTTTTACATAATTATCATTCTTATTTATTATGAATATTTATTTTATAATTATTTTTTTTAAAAATAATCAATAAGATTAATTTTTTAATTATTTTAATAATTTTAAATTAAAATAACTTTTTGTTAATAAAATAGAAAGCTTTATATACTATGAAGTTCAAGTATTATTTAGTTACAAAAACTAACTAAAAGATTTAACTTAATAATTATTGATAAAATTTTTTAAAATTCTTTTAAATTTTTATCTGGTAATTGTATTTTGATTATTTCTAATGCATCTATTGGATAATTGGTTTATTTGAATTTAAGTAAAAATTAATAATTAATTTTATTAAAAATTATTTATTTTAATTTCTTTGGTTATTTAAATTAATCAGGTGTATTTAATTTATTGTTTGATTGTTTAGAAACTTTATTTAAAAAATCTTAATTTATCTTTAATTTATCTTTAATGTATTGTGAAATTTTATTTCAAACTTTGTATTTTGAACAGTCAAGAAAAATTGATCCCTTTTGATTTGAATAATTGGAAAAATTGAAATAATGATTTTTAAGATTAATTATTGTTTTTCAATTGATATTTCTGTTAATTCAATAATTATTAAAAATCTTTTATTAGTGTAACTAAAATCACGATTATTTTTCATGGGCATAACAAGATTGTGCTTTATGAGTAAAAAATTATTTTTCATGGGCATAATAAGATTGTGCTTTATGAGTAAAAAATTATTTTTCATAAGTATAATGAGAATTATGCTTAATGACTTAGAATATTGCTTGTTGGTGTAATCAATTACACCTATTGACATTAGAATTATACATTATATTTATTATTAATTATTCATTATTCCAAAATTCAAAGGAGTTGATATCATGGCTGATATGGAATTAAAAATTAAAGTTGCAGAAACTTTATCTCAAGATGATGTAGGAAAAAATATAGCTAAACTAGATATGGAATCTATGTTTAAACTCGGACTTAAGGACGGGGATTTAATTGAGATTACAGGATCTAAAACCACTGCAGCTATAGCTATTGCTTCTCAATCTGAAATGGAACCTATCATGAGAATTGACGGTACCACCCGTAAGAACTCCGGATCTTCAATCGGTGAGGAAGTAATCATTAAACATGCTGAAGCCAAGGAGGCTAAAAAAGTCGTTCTTGCTCCTATCGATGCAAGAATCAGAATCGGAGGAGATTTAAATGCAGCATTTAGAAATCAGGTAATGGTTCAAGGGGACTTAATCAATACTGGAATCAGAACTCCTAGAAGAGCTTCAATGGGAGGAGGATTCTTTGACGATGTTTTCTCTGACATGATGAACGTTCCTGGAATCGGTGCAATGAGCCAAATCAAGTTGGCTGTTGTAAGTACCAACCCTGGCGGTGTTGTAAAGGTAGGTCCAAAAACCAAGGTTGAAATCAGTGAAGAGCCTGTTGATCTGTCTAAATTGGAAGGTGTTTCAAACCTTGTAGACATAAGTTACGATGATATTGGCGGTTTAAAGGAAGAGGTTAAGAAAGTTAGGGAAATGATTGAAATTCCTCTTAAAAAACCGGAATTATTTGATAAGTTAGGTATTGCACCTCCAAAAGGAGTTTTAATGCACGGTCCTCCAGGAACTGGTAAGACCTTACTTGCAAAGGCTGTTGCAAATGAAAGTGATGCACACTTCATTGTAATTAACGGGCCTGAAATCATGAGCAAATATGTTGGTGGAAGTGAGGAAAACCTTAGGGAATTCTTTGAAGAGGCTGAAGAAAATGCTCCTTCCATTATATTTATTGATGAATTGGATGCAATTGCTCCTAAACGTGAAGAAACCCAAGGAGAAGTTGAAAGAAGAACTGTTGCACAACTTTTAACCTTGATGGATGGTCTTAATTCCAGAGGTCAAGTTGTTGTTATCGGCGCAACCAACAGACCGGACTCTCTTGATGGTGCACTTAGAAGACCTGGAAGATTTGATCGTGAAATTGAAATCGGCGTTCCGGACAGGGATGAACGTAAGGAAATCATGGAAATCCACACAAGGGGAATGCCTCTTGCAGAGGATGTTGATTTGGATGATATTGCTGAAACAACCCATGGGTTTGTAGGAGCAGATCTTGAAGCATTGGCTAAGGAAGCTGCAATGAGAGTAGTAAGAAGAATCATTCCTGATTTAGGGGCTGATGATGAGATTCCTCCTGAAGTTTTAGAAAAACTTGTTGTAAATAAGGATGACTTCAAATCAGCGCTTCGTGAAATCCAACCATCTGCACTTAGGGAAGTTCTTGTACAAGTTCCTAATGTAAGTTGGGCAGATGTTGGTGGTTTGGAAGATGCTAAACAGGAATTGAAGGAAGCTGTGGAATGGCCTTTAAAATATCCTGACAAGTTTAAGGACTTTGGTGTAAGGCCTCCTAAAGGTACCCTCTTGTATGGTGTTCCTGGAACAGGTAAGACAATGCTTGCAAAGGCTGTTGCAAATGAAAGTGACGCTAACTTCATTGCTGTAAAGGGTCCTGAACTCTTGAGCAAATGGGTAGGTGAATCAGAAAAAGGAGTAAGGGAAGTCTTTAGAAAGGCAAGGCAAACTGCACCTACTGTTATTTTCTTTGATGAGATTGATTCAATTGCAAGTAGCAGAGGTGGAGAAGCAGGTGATTCTGGAGTAACCAAACGTGTTGTAAATCAATTGTTAACTGAAATGGACGGTCTTGAAGAATTGGAAGATGTTGCAATTATTGCTGCAACCAATAGGCCTGACATAATCGATCCTGGTCTTATGAGGCCTGGAAGGTTTGACAGACACATTAAGGTTGACACTCCTGATGAGGATTCAAGATTGGCGATATTTAAAGTTCACACTAAAGACATGCCTCTTGCAAAAGATGTAAAGCTTAAAAAATTAGCTAAAAACACAGAAGGATATGTTGGAGCAGATATTGAAGCAGTATGCCGCGAAGCTGCAATGTTAACACTAAGAGATGATATCGAAGCAAAAGAAGTTCCGGCAAAATTCTTCGACAAGGCTATGGAAAAAGTAAAACCGAAAAACCAAAGTAATGATGACGAATTAATTCAATACTTCTAGTTGCATAAGCAATGATTGGATTATTGATTAATTCCAATCATTACTTTTTCCTCCTAATTCATTATATTTATCATTTTCTCATGTTTTTCATGTTTTTCATGGTCTTCAGGGGCTTCATGGTCTTCACACTTTTCATCGTTTTTCTTGTCTTCATTTTTGGACCTCTTTTCCTTCTTATCTCTCTTTTGCTCTGTCATATAATATAATACAGGAATTACCACCAGCGTGATAAGGGTACTGGTAATAAGTCCGCCTACAATTGCCTGCCCCATCGGTGCATAAATTTCAGCACCTTCTCCATGAGAAACTGCCATCGGCACTGTTCCAAGCAGGGTTGTAAGGGTTGTAATCAAAATCGGCTGAATTCGTGAAGATGCCCCGTCTACAACAGAATTAAACAGAAGCCTGTTTTCTTCTTCACTTTCTAGTTCAATTACCCAGTCTCCGTCTTTAGTCATGTGCCCCATATTTTTTGCCATCACTTCCCGCCTCTGGGCACGCAGTTGGTTTACATAATCCACAAGAATAATACCGTTGTTTACAACAACTCCGGCCAGAGAAATGAGTCCCAGAAGGGAAAGCAGATTCAGTGTTGAGCCAAAAATCAAAAGGCCGGCCACAACTCCAATCAGACAGAAAGGAATTGTAGAAAGAATCAGAAGGGGCTGCTTGAATTTTTCAAACTGAAGAACCATTACCGTATAAACAAGGAAGATTGCAGT
>NZ_CALCYR010000051.1 GCF_937906425.1 uncultured Methanobrevibacter sp.
GATGCACCCTATGTGAAGTTCAAAGTGTGGACGGAGAACGGGACCGCTTATGTGGACTTTGCGTTTGCGGCGGTGTGTGAGAAGTTGATCGAGTTCTGCGTGGAGGCGGAGCGGTCGGGACTTTTGACGTTTGAGAAGAGTATTATTGTGCTTTACGATATGTTCGGGTTCCGGAAGGATGAGTTTGACCGGCTGAACAATGAAGATAAATACTTGCGGACGATGAATGATGTATCCGCCAGTACGAAGGATGGCATCATTGATTATGTGGTGGGGAAAAGCGTGGTGGATGTGGGATCCTGCATGAGATTTTTGAAGGAGAATTTACCGGAACCATGTTTTATGCAGATAAAGAGGCGTCATTTGATCTGCCTGAATTTGTCAGCGAATGGATGCATGATCAGGATACAGGAACGGAATAGAGAGTGGATGGAGGTGCCTGGCTATGACCAAGAAAGAAGTCAGAGACGCGGTCAAACAGAAAAGAGAGCAGCTGTCTGAAGCATCCTATGCGCTAAGCAGCAGCGAAATCACGGATCGTCTGATCAAAAATCTGGAATTTGATGATTATGATGATTTGGATCAATTCAATGAATTTGATGATGATCTGGATGATTTTGATGAAATTCTGGATATAGGTTCCACTCCTAGGGAGGAAATCGATATTTTTGATGAAAGGCAAATTCAATCTGATTTTCCCTATGACAGGAATGCTGTGGAGATACATGTTTCCACCCAATTGACTTCCATACTTATTGTTGAATTTTTGGATAATCTGCCTTCACTTAAAAGAATTACCTGTCCAAAAAGTATCTATGATAGAATTCCTGATAAGTATATTGAGGCTTTAAAGGATGTAGGCATAAGTGTTGAGATAAAATATAATTGGGGAAGGAAGAAATATTCAAAAGAGCTAATAAATGATGTAATCGATTATTTTAATCAAGGAAAACGCAGTGAAGAAGTGGCAGAAATATTGGATATGTCCTTAAGTGAAATAAATTATTTAAAGTCCAAATATTCTGATAGAATAAAAATAACTCATTATAAAAAGAAATATGATGATGAGTTAAGGGAAGAGATCAAATCCTTAAAGGCAGATGGTTTAAAGGCTAAAGAAATTTCTGAAATTAAGGGAATTCCTGTCAGATCTGTTTATTATATTTTGAATAAAAAATAATTTGAACATTTTTTTACTATTTTTAACACTTTTATTTATTTTTTTTATTTTCATTGCTTTTTTTTTATTTTCATTGCTTTTTTTTTATTTTCATTGCTTTTTTTATTTCTTTGTTTATTATTTAATCTATATTTTCTTTATTTTGTTTATTATTTATATGTATTTTTATTATTTTGTTTATTTTTATGATATTCATTTTTAAGTTTTTTTTTAATTTTTTAATAAAACTCTTTAATTTTTCTTTATTTTCTTGATTGATTATCAAATTTTCTTATTTTTTCAACTGTCTTTTTTATTTTTTGTAATTTTTAAGAATGCTTTTCTTAATTTAGTCAATGTTTTATTCATTATTTTTTCATTTTTCATATTGTTCAATATCATTAATTGTTTAGTGTTTTAAGATTTAAATCTATTAAATCAATTTAATTTTTTTTAAAATTTTTTGATTTTTTCATTTTTTTTAAAAAAATCAATTTTTAAAAATTTAAAAATTTTTGTTGAATATTGTTCATTTTTTTTAGTTTTTTTATTATAATTTTTAAACATAATATTATTTTTTCTCATTTTTTTCTCATTTTGTTTATTTTTTTTCATATAAAGTTTATATAATAGTTTTTATAAAAATATAGATTAATATAAACTATCGAATGGATTATATTGTAAATAAAACTTGATATTCCCTTTATTTTTAATTTTAATTATATGGGAGTCTAATTAGGATAAATAAAGAATTCATGTAAATGTTTCAATTAATCTAAAAATTATTATATGCTTTTTATTGGTGGAAAATGGGAGTCTTCTTCATTGATTTAAGCTTTACTTAGTTTATGTTTATCTGTTATACATTTGTTTATTTAAAAAAAATATTTATTGATTTATAACTTAAAATTAAAGAGCGATATTAATTTCAAGTAGTTTTAAATCAATAAATGGCTTTTAGAGATTTATGGGAGTTTTTTTCTAAAAGAAATTAAAAAATGTTGTTTAAAAGATTTATGCTCGAATTTAGTGAATTTAATTGCAAAATGTCTAAATTTTATGGATTTTTATATAAAATTGTTAAAAATTTAGCATTCTTGATTAGAAAATTATCTGAATTGGAATATGTAATTATTCTTTAAATCAGATTTGATCATTATCCAATTTATAATTAAAAATTTTAATTGTCTAAAATTTGGCATAAAATTAAAATGAGTAATTTAGACTGGTATTTAAGTTAAATAATCTTCAATGCTTTTTTTTAATTTAAATGGTGGTTTAAATTCTGTAAAAGATTTGTTGAATGATTTGGATTATATGGTTATTATAATTTAATTAAATGGATTGGTTTTAATCTTCTTTCGATTAATAAAATTCATGATTAGGTTTAGATTGTATAATTTGGGTGTGAAGTGGTTTAAATGAGATATGATTTGGAAAAATTTGATATAAAAATATCTATTATGCGATTTAGATTCTTTAAAATTCTTAAATCATTTGAAGTATTTAATTCGCTATTTAATTTGGCATAATTGCTTAAGACTTTTAAATTGTATGTGAGGATTTAGTTTTTAAGGTATAGGCAGTTTTAATGCAATTATTTGATTAAATATTTTAAGATATTTCTTATCGTGAAAGTTTTAATTTATTGAAATTTTTAATGTATTTGTCTTGAAATTTTTAATTCATAAATTATTTCAAATGCTTTGATGTATTTAAGGTGCGAAAAGTTTTAAATCGTATAAAATGGGATTTATTCAAGTTATATGGTTTAAACTTTAATTATATTTTTAAAATCGAATTATATGGTTTAGGAAAGAAGATATTTTTATTATGAAAATTGATTTTTTGCTTAACTCTATATAAAAATGGATTTTTAGACAATTTAGACAAATTTGGGATTTTTAAAAATTTTTGTTTAGATTTTTGTGATTAACTTAATAATGATGGAATTTTATTAAAATTCAAAATAATGTTAAGTGAAGAATTGATTGAAAAAACAAGGGATTGTATTTAATAATTAAAGGTGTTTATTAAGAATTTATTAAAGTTTTTTAAAGGTTTAATTTAATTTTCAGAGAGGATTGTCTCTTTTAGTTTATTCTCTTTTTTCTTAAGTAAAAATATTATTTAAGGAAAATTCTTTAAGGAAAAGTCTTATTTAGGAAAAGTCTTTAACTAAGTCTTATTTAGTAAAAGTCTTATTTAAAAAACTTAGTTAAGGAAAATTCTTTAAGGAAAAGTCTTATTTAAGTAAAAACCTTATCTCTTCTATTAATTCAATGCTTTAATTAATAAAAGTATTTTCTTCTTGTTTTTTGTTAAATGTTAAAATTTAATTAAATTTTTATAAATGGAGGTAAAATGATGAATAAAAAGACATTTCTAATAATAGGAGTATTAATTTGTCTTTTATTTACTATACCTATGGTATCAGCTGCAAGTGCTGATGCCGATAATGATTTGCTGATTGAATCAGAATCAATTTCCGATGCAATTTCAATGGATGATATTGAGACAGTCACTTCCGGTGATGACATTATTTTAACAGAGGAAATTTCTGATTCCAATGATAAAAACAATACTTTAAATGAAAGAAATAATGATAATAATATCAATCAAAAATCCAAGACAGGATCAAATTTAGCTTCCAATATTCTTGGTGCAGATGGTGATGGAACCTTTACTGACTTGCAAAATTTAATAAATGAGAATATTGACGGTTCCATTACTTTGGATAAAGATTATATTTTTACTGCCGGCACTGATAATGGATTGGTGGACGGTATTCAAATTACAGGTCAAATAAGCATCAATGGTAATAATAAGACTATTGACGGTAATAATTTGGCAAGAATATTTAATATAAGTGGTAAAGGGGTTGAAATTGATAATCTGAACTTTATAAACGGAAAATCTAATTTAGGTGGAGCTGTTTACTATGATGTGACAATCACTCAAGCAAGTGATGTTTTACGTTTATCCAACTCCAGCTTTATAAACAACACTGCAAATGAAGATGGTGGTGCATTTTATATTGTTACTCCCCTTTTATTCACTAATGTAAGTTTCATAGATAACAGCGCTGGCCATGAGGGTGGTGCTGTTTATGTATATACTACAGGTAGCCATAATCCTATAGTCGGCTTAACATTTATCAATAACTCTGCCCAATACGGTGGGGCCGTCTATTTCTATGGCAGCATGTTAAACCTTCAAAACATTTTCGCTGAAAATAACACTGCAAGCAATGACGGCGGAGTATTTTTCGCACATGGTAACTCACTTTATCTTACAAATGCTACCTTCAATAACAATAAGGCTTTAGGTGACAGCTCTGATGGTGGGGCTGTATACTTTGATGGAAACAGTAATGACAGTATAATCAGGAATTGCAGCTTTACAAATAACTTTGCAGGTAAAAATGGTGGAGCTATCAACTGGCATGCCGGTGCATTTTTCGGTGAGCTTTATAATTCCACTTTCTTAAACAACACTGCAAACCGTAGTGGAGGTGCTGTCTACTGGAGTGGTGACAATGGTACCATTGAAAACTGTACTTTTGAAAACAACTCCGCCAAAGGTCTCGTTCATGATGAAGGAGATATGGGTGAAGGTGATATTCAGCTTAATGGTGGTGACGGTGGTGCTATCATATGGACAGGATCTGTTGGTATTGTTAGAAACTGTAACTTTACAAATAACTCTGCATTTAACCGTGGAGGTGCAATCTATATCCAAGGTGTTGATGGAGGTTATTGTGAAAACACCACAATAATTAACTCTCACTTTACAAGAAATTATGCTGGCCTCAATGGTGGTGCAGTCGACTGGCATACCGGTACAAGAAATGGTACTGTAATTAATTCCACATTTTATAATAACTCCGCAGCACGTAGTGGTGGTGCTATATATTGGAATGGTTATATTGGTAATATTACCGGATCTGATTTTGCAAATAACAGCGCAAATGGAACTAGTTTAACTAATTTGGGAGGTTTATATTTCACTACTGGTGGTAATGGTGGAGCTGTAATTATTACAGGTAGTAATATTACTATTACCTATTCTAACTTTACAAATAACACTGCATTTGCTCGTGGTGGAGGTATATACCTACAAAGAAATGAAAACACTACAATTATCAATGCTACATTTGAAAACAACACTGCAGGTACTAATGGAGGAGCTTTGGACTTCTTCGAAGGTGCCCATTACGGTAAAATTATTAACTCCAGTTTTATTAATAACACTGCTAAAAGAAGTGGTGGTGGGGTATATTGGAATGGTGAAAATGGTACAATTAATGGTACTGTTTTCAGAGATAATATTGCTCTAGGGGAAGCAGAAGATGAAAAAGGATATGGTGGTGACGGTGGTGCTATCATATGGACAGGTTCAAATGGTATTATTGAAAATACCACTTTCATAAACAACAGTGCAATCTATAATGCAAGTTCCAAATCAGGTGGTCGCGGTGGAGCGATTTATCTTCAGAGAACAAATAATGACGCTCACTGTGAAAACACTTCAGTTGTAGGCTGTATCTTTGAGGCAAATAAGGCAGGCCTTAATGGTGGTGCTATTGACTGGTATGAAGGTGCAGTAAACGGTTCCATCCTAAACTCCAGATTTGTTGAAAATGTGGCAAATCGTAGTGGTGGTGCTGTATACTGGAATGGTGAAAACGGTACAATCAACGGTACCAATTTCACAGCTAACGTTGCACAAGGCATTATAAGGGATGATGATGAAAACCAAACTGGTGGTGACGGAGGTGCAATCATATGGACCGGTCACTATGGTGACCTTGATCACTGTTACTTTATAAATAACACTGCTAATCGTCGTGGTGGTGCCGTATACCTTAAAAACAGTGAATATGCTAATTTCAATGACACATATTTCTATAACAATACTGCAGGTACCAATGGTGGTGCTATCGATTGGCTTGAAGGTGCTATCAACGGTATACTTGCAAACTCAACATTCGAAAACAATACAGCAAATCGTAGTGGCGGTGCTGTATATTGGAATGGTCACAATGGTACAATATCCAACACTATCTTTAGAAACAATGATGCTCTTGGTTTAACTGAAGAGACAGGCAGAGATAAAGGTGGTGACGGTGGTGCAATCATTTGGACAGGTTCTGAAGGTACAGTTGAGTATTGTACATTCGAATTTAATGATGCTGCTCGTCGTGGTGGAGCAATTTACCTTCAAAAGGCTGCTGATGATGCCTATTGTGAAAACACCACTGTAAACAATTGTACATTTTCAGATAACACTGCAGGTACCAATGGTGGTGCTATTGATTGGTTTTAAGGTGCTCATTATGGAACAGTTGCAAATTCCACATTTACAAGAAACTATGCAAATATTGAAGGTGGAGCTATCTACTGGAATGGTATAAACGGTACAATCTCAAATTCAGTATTTGATTCAAACAATGCAAGTCATGCTCCAGCTGAGGGTGAGGTAATCGAAACAGATTATTCTGATGGTGGAGCTATAATGTGGAAAGGATCCAACGGTTTAATAGAATATTCCAATTTCACCAACAACCATGCTAACAGTGGTCGTGGCGGAGCTGTATACCTTGCAGACAATGAAAACGGTACTGTTGTAGGATGTAATTTCTCCAGCAATTATGCTTATACCAATGGTGGTGCTGTAGATTGGCACGAAGGTGCTCAAAATGGGGCTTTAATTAATTCCACATTTGAAAGCAATGTGGCTGGCCGTAGTGGTGGTGCTGTATACTGGAACGGTCACAACGGTACAATCAACGGAACCAATTTCACCTTCAACAAGGCAATGGGTGAGCATAAGACTACAGGTCAGGAAGATGGTGGAGATGGTGGAGCAGTTATTTGGACAGGTTCCTACGGTGATGTAAATGACTGCGATTTTACCAATAACACCGCTTCAAGACGTGGAGGAGCAATATACCTACAGAAAAATGTGCATGATGAAGATTACTGTATGAACACTTCAGTATCCACTTCCACATTTATAAATAACACTGCAGGTACCAATGGTGGTGCTATTGACTGGTTTGAAGGTGCTGTAAACGGTAAGGTAATCAATTCCACATTTGAAAACAACACTGCATTGGACGGTAATGGAGGATCTATCTTTTGGAATGGTGTTAACGGTACCATAGATGGATGTAACTTTACAAGCAACAAGGCTATAGGCCAAGTTATTCCAGGAAAGGGCAGTCAATCCAGAGGTGGAGCTGTATTTGTAAACGGTACAAATTCCACAATCGCAAATTCAACATTCCAATTTAACTATGCTGGAAACAACGGTAGTGCAATTGTATTTGAAAACAGTTACAATGGTAAGGTTCTTTACTCCAATTTCACAAACAACACTGCAGGATTAAATGCAGGTGCAATATGCTTTGCTGAAGGTGCTTTGTATGGTGAAATCATCGGTTCCAATTTTATCAACAACACTGCAAACGGTTCTGCCGGTGCAATTGGATTCCAGGGAAGTTTCGGTATTGTATCCAATTCAAGCTTTATAAATAACACCGCTTTAGGTCAAAGAGGAAACGATACAGGTAGAGGCGCTTCTGTTGTAATCTTAGGTAACAGTACACAATTTTCAAACTGTAGCTTTGAAGGAGGAATTTCCTATAATGAAGGTTCAGCTATTTACATCAGAGGTAACAACGCTACAATAGCTGATTCTAACTTTACAAAAAATCAGGCTATCTCATCTACAAGGACAGATTCCTCTACAGGTGAGGACTACTACACAAGCGGTTCAGGTACCATTAACATTAACGGTAACAATGCAAGCATAATCAGCTGTAAGTTTGATGAGAATAACGCTACATATATGGCTGGTGCAATTTACATTTCAGGTGCAAATGCCAGCTTGAATCTTTGTAATTTCACCAATAACTATGCAGACAATGACGGTGGAGCATTATATATTACCGGTGAAAACGCCACCTTGGCAAATTCCACATTTACAAACAACACTGCAGGTGACGACGGTGGAGCGGTTAACTGGATTGGAGATTACGGTAGATTATATAATGTGTCTGCTGATTTGAATAGGGGTCTAAGCATATTCAAGAATAATCACCAGTCCAATTCAAAGGGTGGAAGTTTCATTATTCAAAGTAATTACCTTACTGCAGACATTTTTAACATTACAAACAGTTATGCTGAGCAATTGGCCGGCGGTTTATTCCTTACAGGTAATTATGTAAACCTAAGCAATATCTACTTTGAAAACTGTACCACCAATTCAACAGTAGGCTATGAAGGCAACCACAGTGGCGGAGCAATGAACATTGTAGGTAATCATACCAGAATCATAAACGCTACAATTGAGAATTGTTTGGCTTACGAAGGTGGAGCTATCTACTGGGAAGGAAATGACGGTTATGTAGAGAATATTACAATAAGCAATTCTAATGCTACAGAGGATGGTGCAGGAATATACCTTACAGGTAATAATACCAACATAAGCGATATTGATGTTAATAATTGTATTGCAAAAACAGGTTCCGGTGGAGCGGTTTATATAAGTGGTATTGATGCCACCATTGATTACGGTAATTTTATAAACAACACTGCAAAGATAGATGGTGGTGCAATTTACTTAACCGACAATAAGGAAGGTTATATTTACCACGCTTACTTTGAAAACAATACTGCTGGAAGAAAAGGTGGAGCAATTAACTTCTATGCTGGAGCAGAGGACGGATTGGTCTCAAGCTGTGAATTTGTAGACAATATTGCAAATGCATCTGGTGGTGCTATCTACTGGGAAGGTACCAGAGGTGTTATTGAATATTCCAACTTTACTGGAAGTAGGGCAACAGGTACTAATACTGAAGGTACAGCTATTGTTCCTAATAATGGTAGAGGAGGATCTGTAATATGGTTAGGAGATCGTGGGGAAGTCAGAGAATGTAGTTTTAACGATTCACAGTCCAAAAATGAAGGTTCCGTTTTATACATTATAGGTGATGACTTTGCAGCATATAACTCTAATTTCACCAATTCACTTTCAATCGAAAAAAGCGGTACTGTGTATATTGAAGGTACCTATGCTAAAATAGGTGACTGTTATATGGATAACAACACAGTGAAGGAAAGAGGTGCAGGCATATTTGTTAAGGGTAACTTCATTTCAATTTCAGGCACTGCAATAAACAATTCCACTTCAGGAATTACAGGTTCAGCAGTTTATGTTGAAGGAAACAGGACTGAAATCAAGGATTCAATTATCTCAAACAACCATGCGAATGTAAGCGGTGCAATATATATTGCAGGTTCAAGGTCAACTGTAAGCAATGTTAATTTTGAAAATAACACTGCTACTGTAGCGGGTGCAGCTATTTACATTAATGGTAATGACACTCTTGTTACAAAATCCAATTTGACAAATAACTCAGCTTTCCAAGGTGGAGGAATTTATTATACCGGTCAAAGAATTACAATAAGCTATTCCAACTTTGACAGGAATTCCGTAAATGGAACAACTGCAGATACCAAGGGAGGTTCCATTTATATTGTAGGTAAAAGTGGAGACAGTATTATAGGATGTAATTTCACTGACAGTTATGCTTTAAGTTCCGGAGGTTCCATCTGTTGGGTAGGTGGTGGTGAAGGAGGATTAATCCAAAACTGTAGTTTCATCAATTCCACCACTGAAGGTATAAGCGGGGTTTCCGGTGCAGGTCACGGTGGTGCAATTGTTTGGGAAAGTAACTTGAATGGGCTTATTGACAATTGTACATTCATAGATTGTGTAGCTCAAAAAAGTAAAAATGCAGGTGCTATTTATATGGGTGTAAGCGGTAATCCTGCTGTAAATCCTACAATTTCCAATTGTCTTATTGTAAACTGTTCAAATGGTGAAAGAGGAGTAATAAACATTCACGGTATTAACGCTACACTTTACAATATTACCCTTGCAAATCTCAGTGGCGTGGCAACCAGTGATAAGGGATTCCATGCAATTGAGTTTGAAAATCTTATTACAGGCAGAATCGTCAATTGTACTTTTGAAAATATTACAGGTGATTATTCTGGAGGAGCCATTAAAATAGATGCCGGTTCCAACATAGTCATTGCAAACAACACATTCATTAATGTTAATGCTACCACTGATGGTGGGGCTATCTATTCCACTGATGTTTCGGGTGAACAGGTTTTAGAAAACAACACATTCATTAATGCCCATGCCCAAAATGGAGGTGCAATCTACTTTAAGAATATGATTACATCATTCAAGAACAATACATTTGTAAACAATTCCCTTTTCTCAAGTTCCGGTAGAGGTGGAGCAGTTTATTTGCTTGCTGAAGGAATTGTCATAGATAATTCAACTTTCATCAACAACACTGGAGCATTTCAGGGCGGTGCCATATTTTCAAGTAAACAAATCAGCCTTATCAATTCCTACTTTGAATCAAATATTGCAAATGGAGGTACAAGCAATATAAAAGGTGGTGTACTGTTTGTTGATGGTGGAGATGTCATTGTAGATAACTCTACATTCATAGCCAATTCTGCACTTCATTCAGGAGGTGCATTATATCTGAATAATATGAAGACTGTTTATGTAAGCAATTCCACATTTTTACATAATACTGCACCTGCTTATGATGGTGGTGCAATATATGCTGGTGCTGTCTACATTAATGAATCATCTCTATTCATGTATAATAACGCTAGCAGAGCATCAGCGATCTTTGCTAGATCCGCTTATATAAATGATACAATATTGCTTGAAAACCAGGCTCACTTTAGACAATGGGCAAATCAATACAATAAAATCAACAGCAGCCATGTTAATATTTCAGGTATATTCAGGGGAGAGGACACTCTATTAAATGCTATTTTATTGGAAAATGACAATTATGAGTTCCATAATCTTACTTACTGCGGAGTAAATGGAGAGCAAACCAATACGGATGAGGTCACTTCTGCTCGTTCATATAATGAGGTCTATCAATTGATCGTATTGGAGATTTATAATGATCAAAATGACTTGGTGGACACTATAGAACAGTACACAGATGCAAATGGTCGTTATACCTTTGACTTTGACTTGGCCGATGCTTCAAATTATGCATTTAAGGTATACCATCCAGAAGACAATTATTATACCTCTTCAGAATACACAATTTCAAAGGCATTGCCTATAATTGAGATTCAGCTTAATAACATTACACATCCGGAGGATGAGTTAATCAATTTCACAGTAAGCGGTACTGCAGGCACTCCACAAGGCAATTTGTCCATTGTAATCAATGATTCAAATGGAAATATCATTTATGAAGGCTTGCTTGGATTAAGTGATTTAGGAACTGCCCAATTAAATCTTGAAAGATTGAATGTAAGCCATTATAATGTTTCAGTAAGGTATAATGGGGATGAGAATTATATTCCTGTAAATACCAGTGGAGAATTTGATGTATATAGGGGAGAATCTTACCTTAATATAGACATTGATAATTACACATATAATGAAACTAGAAACATTACAATCTCAATGCCATTAGTTGAGGAAGGCATATTGACAGTTCTGCTAAGCAATGATGAATATTCTCAATTATACACATTCTATCTTGAAAATATGGATTCAGTTAAAATTGAGCTTGCCATACTTGATTCAAATGAGTATAATGTTTATGCCGTTTTCCGCGGTAATAATAATTACTATCCATGTGAGAATGAGACCAATTTCACAGTGTTCAAGGCTGCCTCAATCATAGATGTAAATGTTGAGGATGTTGTAGGCGGTCAAAGGGCTACTGCAGATATTCATGTGTCCCCTGAAATTGCAACTCAAACAGTTCGTTTGATCATTTATGATGAAGAGGGCAATGAATTGGAAAGATATGATGATTTGGGTTTAAGCAATTCAAGAGTTTCACAAATATTAAGCCTGCTTCCTAAGGGAAGCTATAACGCTACAGTATACTATGCTGGAGACAGGAATCATAAGGAATCTGAAAACTCCACACTTTTCAATGTAAGCAATGACCTTTTCCCAATTGATATTGAGGCCATTGACCTTATTTATGGTCAGGATCAAATCATTAACATCACTGTCCCTATTGGTGCGGATGCATCTAAATTATGGATTAAAGTGAACTGGACTGAAAATGATACATTAAGCAATTTGGGATACTCCTTTGTTGATGGATTAATACAGATTGACACTTCAAGTTTAGCAAATAGATTGGCTGTGGCAAACTACACAATTGATGTATACTATGAAGGTGATGAGAATTACCTTTCAAACAGCAGCGCTAAGGTCTTTGAGATTATCCCTGCAGATATTGAAATGACAATAAGTCCTCAAAACATTAGTTATGGATCAATTGAAAATATCACAATTGAAATTCCAATTTTAAGCGGAATTGGTCAAGATGAAGCACTAATCCTATATGTTAACAGTACAACTAATGAATCTATTCGATTTGAAATAGAAGATTATGACATTGACAGTGAGGGCAAGGCAGTTTGGAATATAAGTGAAAGCATTCTGCCTGCAGGTGATTATATCGTTGAAGCTGTCTATAAGGGCTCTTCAAATTATAATCCTGCAAATGGAACTGCGCTCTTTACAGTTTCAAAGGCAATGCCTTGGATTGAAATAGACTTAAACAATATCTATGTAGGTGAAAGTGAAATAATCAATATTACAGTTTATCCTAATGGCTTAAATGGTGTAACAGGCAATGTTACAATCTATGTAAGGGATAAGATTGAAACCCTTATCCTCAATGAAAGCTCAGAGGCCACTTTCACCCTTAATGATGAGATTGAAGGTACTGGCATAACTGTGGTTGTAAACTATGCCGGTGACAATAATTTCTATTCAGTGCAGAATTCAAGCCATTACAATGTAACTAAACAGAACACTACAATTACTGTTGATGCATTAAGTCCAATAAGCTATGGTACAATTGAAGACATTAATGCAAGTGTCAATTTCACTGATGCAAGCGGAACAATCATATTGTACATTAACAGTAGCATTGCCGGTTTCGATAATATTACCAAGGTATTTAACATTGGAGAAAATGATGGCGGAAAGGTAAATTGGGACATTGATGAATTGGTATTGGCTGTTGGAGAATATGATGTGATTGCAGTCTATTCAGGTGATAGAAAGTATAATAACAGTACTTCCCAGACAAAACTTATAGTTGTAAATCAAAACAGCAGCTATCAAATCAGTGTTGAGGCAAACAACACAGTCTATGGAGAAGATCAAATTATTATAGTAAGTCTTCCTGAAGATGCAAATGGTACAGTCACAATTGTGATTGAAGGATTTGACATAAGTTTAACAGCTAATGCAGAGGATGGTCATGCCCTATTTGTCATTCCTAGTGGGGAATATGATTATCTCTCAGTTCATGAGAATTATAAGGTGATTGCCACCTATAATGGTGACAGCAATTATGCAGCAGGAAATACTGCAGAAGATCTTTTCAATGTTACCAAGGCTGATGTTGATGAATCAAATAGGTTCATTTCAGCTGTCAATATCACTTATGGTGATGATGAGACAATCACTGTCACCTTAAATGAGCATAATATTATAGGAAATATTACAATTAGCATTAACGGCGTTGAGATTGAGACTAAGGAATTGGCTGATGGTAAGGCTGTATTTACAGTTCCTAATGACTTATTCTCCTTCTTGGAGGTTAATGAATATAATGTCATTGCCAATTACTCCGGTGATGCTAATTACAATGGATTTGCAGTGTCTGAGAATTTAAATGCTGATTTCACTGTTTCCAAGGCTAATGTTACTGTGACAGTTGATACTGAGAGCATTCCATTTAAGGAAACTGAAAATGTGAATATTGCTGTTGCTGGTGTAATTATTGATGCTTCTGCTTCTGGCGTGGCTAAATATAATTTAACAGGTAATGTGGTCATTTATGTTGATGGCATTGTAAATCAGACTGTAGCAATTGCTTCTGCTGATGAAAATGGCATATTGCACATTGCTATTGAAGGTTTGGCTGTAGGAAGCCATAATATAACTGCAAAATACTGTGATGATAGAAACTACAATGAAAAGAACAATACTGGAGAATTTGAAGTCCTTAATGCACTTCCTGAAAACATGGAAATTGCTGCTCAAAATATCACTTACCACATTCAAAATGAAAGCGTTTCAGTTGATTTGGGAGAGGTATTAAACGGAACTGTCCAATTGTTCATTAATGGCTTACCTGTTCAAAGAATTGGAGTTTTAGATAAATCTAGTGTTGAATTTGATCCTATATCTGATCTTGAAGTTGGAAATTACACAGCTAAAATTGTTTTTGCTGCAAATGATGATAGTGTGGAAGCAAGCCTAAACTTCACTGTTTCAAAGGCTCCTACCGTGATTGACATTATGGCTACAGACAGCACTTATGGAAAGACTCAAATCATTACTGTAAGTCTTGACAACACTGTCTCAGACAAGTTCAACTTAACAGGCAATGTAAGCATTAGAATTAATGGTGTGGATTACGGAAACAAGACTCTTGATACAAATGGTCAAGCTGTCTTTGAAGTGGATGGTCTTGAAGCAAGGGAAAACTATGAAGTCATTGCTTACTATTACAATGATTCAAACTATGAGGATAATAATACCAATAGGCTATTTGCAGTCAATAAGGCAGATGTGGAATTGGAAAATAGGGACATTTCAGCTGTCAATATCACTTATGGTGATGATGAGACAATCACTGTCACCTTAAATGAATATAATATTACCGGTAAAATAACAATTATAATTAACGATACCCTTATTGAAACTAAGGAATTGGCTAATGGTCAGGCTGTATTTACAGTTCCTAATGATTTCTTTGATTATCTTGAGGTAAACGGATACAATGTTATTGCAAATTACTCAGGTGATGTAAACTATAATGGATTTGATGCTGATGCAAATTTAAACACTGACTTTACTGTATCTCCAGCCAATTCAACTGTCAAGGTGGAAGCTATTCCATCCATTGTTTATGGAAATAATGAAACCCTTACAGTCACAGTTCCAATCAGAAACCATACCGGTACAATCACATTAACAATTAATGGCAGCGATTATAAATTCATTAAGCACTTGACTGCTGAGGATTCAGATTCAGTCACATTGAATGATCTAGGTGGTTTGGCTGTTGGAAGATATAATGTAAGCGTAAAATATGATGATGATAGAAACTACAATCCAAGTGAAGACAGTGTACTCTTTGAGGTAATCAAGGCAGTTCCACTTAATGTAGGTGTTGAGGCTCAAAACATTAGCTACACTGAAGATGAAATCATTACAGTCACTGTATTGGATGAAAATGCTACAGGTTCAATTAGAATTACTATTCCGGAAATTTCCTACACAGATACCAAGGATTTGGAATCTGGAATTGCTAAATTCAATATAAGCGGTCTTGTTGTTGCATATTACTCAGTAATAGCTAATTACTCCGGTGACGCTAACTACAGCAGTGCGGAAGTCTCCACTATCTTCCATGTTGATAAGGCAGCTTCCAATGTGGCTATTGAAGTGAATGATATTGTCTACAATGAGGTTGAGTATGCAAATATTAGTATTCCTAATTATAACGCTTCAGGTAGGGTAATCATTAAGATTGACGGCAATGATTATGCTGTTAGGAATTTGGATAATGAAACTCCTATAAATCTTGAAGTGGATGGATTGGCTGTAGGCGAACATTCAATTGAACTTGAATACTTCGATGATGACAATTATAATAAGAGCTTTGCAAGAGGATTGTTCAATGTTACCAAGGATGTTATTCCTGTTGATCCGACTGATGAGTCTTCTTTGATTGTTGTTCCTGAGGATATTGTTTATCTTGATGATGAGATTATTCTTGTTAGTGTTGGCGTCAATAACGCTACAGGTAATGTTACTGTTAAGATTAATGGCACTGATATTGTCCTTACTAAGAATATTACTGAGGATGGCGGTCAGTCTGTGTCTTTCAATGTTTCCGGTCTTGTTGTTGGCGAGTACAATGTTACTGTTGACTACACTGATGATGCTAACTATAAGGATGCTACAACAAGCGGCTTGTTCAATGTTGCTAAGGCTCCTTCTGCTGTTGAGATTGAAGTTGAGGACATTGTTTACTTGGATAATGAGACCATTAAGGTTACTGTTCCTATCATTAATGCTAGCGGCACTATTGTTGTTAAGGTGAACGGCTCCAAAGTAAATGAAACAAGCTTTAATGGTGTAGACAGTCCTTCTGTAACTCTTATTGTTCCTGGTCTTGCTGTCGGCGAGTATAATGTAACTGTTGAATACAGCAATGATGTAAACTATAATGATAGCGAGTCCAGTGCTTTGTTCAATGTTGCTAAGCGTAATATTACTGATGTTGAGGGCAAGGAAGGAATGACAGTTGTTCCTGCTAACATTACTTATCTTAACAATGAGACTGTTGTTGTAAGTATTGATGTTCCTAATGCTACAGGTATTGTTACTATAAAGATTAATGGCACTGATATTGAATTGAGCAAAAACATTGCTGAAGAGGGTAGCCAATCTATTAGTTTCACTGTTGAAGGTCTTGTTGTTGCTAACTACACTGTAACAGCTTATTACAGTGATGATGTTAACTATAATGATGCTGAGCTAAGCGCTAATTTCACTGTTGATAAGGCAGCTTCCAGTGTTGAATTGGAAGTGGCTAATCCAATAGTTTACAATGATAATGAGACTATTGCTGTAACTGTTCCTATCACTAATGCTAGCGGCACTCTTGTTGTTAAGGTGAATGGTTCCAAGGTTAATGAAACTAGATTTGATGGGGTAGACAGTCCTTCTGTAACTCTCATTGTTCCTGGCCTTGCTGTTGGCGAATACAATGTGACTGCTGAATACATTAATGATGTAAACTACAATGATAGTGAGTCAAGCGCTTTGTTCAATGTTACCAAGGCTGAAATTCCTGTTGATCCGGATAATGCGTCTTCATTGATTGTTGTTCCTGAGGATATTGTTTATCTTGATGATGAGATTATTCTTGTTAGTGTTGGCGTCAATAACGCTACAGGTAATGTTACTGTTAGGATTAATGGCACTGATATTGTCCTTACTAAGAATATTACTGAAGAGGGCAGTCAGTCTGTGACTTTCAATGTTTCCGGTCTTGTTGTTGGCGAGTACAATGTTACTGTTGACTATACAGATGATGCTAACTATAAGGACGCTACTACAAGCGGCTTGTTTAATGTTGCTAAGGCTCCTTCAGCTCTTGAAATTGAAGTTGAGGACATAATCTATGGTGCCAATGAAACAATTGCAATCAGTGTTCCTATCACTAATGCCAGCGGTACTATTGTTGTAAAAGTAAACGGTATTGAAATTAACAGAACAAGCTTTGATTCAGAGGATTTACCTCTAGTTGAAATCCTGATTGAAAAGCCTTCAGTCGCTCAGTACAATGTCAGTGTTGAATATATTGATGATGTAAACTATCTTGACAGCAATAATTCATCTATTTTCACTGTCTCTAAGGCAGATCCTAGTGAAGCAATGGATATTATTGCTACAAATGTTACATATGGCTCTGATGTAATCGTTAATGTAACAGTTCCTGCTGATGCCAGCGGAAACATTACAATCAGAATCAATGATTACACAGATACTATTGAAATCACAGCCGGTGAGACTATTGTAAGCTTTACAGTTCCTGATTTAGAGGTAAACAACTATGTTGTATACGCTAATTACTCAGGTGATGCCAATTACAATTCTGCTATTGTAAACACTCCATTCCATGTTGACAAGGCTGAATCACATATTTCAGTAATGGGCATTGACATAGTATATGGCGATGATGAGACAATTACTGTTGTAGTTTCTGACAAGAACGCTACTGGATTTGTAACAATTACAATCAATGGCACTGATGTTAATGAAACCAAGGCCATTGGTAACGGTACAGTTGAATTTACCATTAAAGACTTAGTTGTTGATGAATACAATATAACTGCACTTTACCATGATGACAGAAACTATCTTGACAGTGAGTCCAGCGGTATCTTTATCGTGTCAAGGGCTGCAGTTAAGGATATGAGCGTAAATCCGGTCAACATTAGCTATGGTGATAATGAAACAATAGTTGTAGAGATATTGGACAATAATCTAAGTGGAATTGTAACCATAAATGTAAACGGAAGCGAATACGGTCCTGTTGAAATTGAAAATGGAAGGGCTGAATTTATTGTTCCTGGTCTTGTTGTTGGTGATTATAATGTAATCGCCAGCTACTCCGGTGATGACAACTATAATGGAAGCACTGCAGAAAATACCTTTGTTGTTGAAAAGGCAAAACCTTCCGTATATGTTGTTGCTGCAAACATCGACTATGGTGATGATGAGTTAATTACTGTAATCGTTGATGGATTAAATTTAACAGGTAATGTAACAATTAAAGTAAATGGCAGTGAATATGAAACTAAAGATATTGATGAAAGAGGACGTGCAGTATTCAATATAAGCGGCCTTAATGCTGGTGAGTATGAGGCGGTTGCTGTCTATAATGGTGACGTTAACCACAAGACAAGTGATGGTCAAGATCCATTTAATGTCTCAAGAGTTGTTCCTGATTTGAATGTGACTGCTGAGGATATTGATTATGGTGATAATGAGACTATCACTGTCACTTTGCCTGAGGATGCTACCGGTACGGTTAATATTACTGTTGATAATGTGACTTATCCTGATGTTCCTATTGTTAATGGTACTGCGAGCGTTACTGTTCCGGGCATTGTTCCTGGTGAGCATAATGTGACTGTTGATTATCCTGGTGATGAGAATTATAATGCTACAAGCACTAATGAGAGCTTTACTGTGGATAAGGTCGCTCCTAGTATTGATATTGAGACTGAGGACATTGATTATGGTGCGGATGAGACTATTGCAGTTACTGTAAATCCTGTTGATGGTGGTGTTACTCCTACCGGTACCGTTAATATTACTGTTGCTGATAAGGATGGCAATGTTCTTGAGTTTAATGAGATTCCTTTGGTGAACGGTTCTGCTTCAATTGTTGTTCCTGGCTTGAGTGCTGGTGAATATGATGTTGATGTTGTCTATAATGGTGATGATAACTATCTTGAATCCAATGCTTCTGACGGCTTTGATGTTGCTAGAATAGTTCCTGATTTGGATCTTGCTGTTGAGGATATTGATTATGGTGATAATGAGACTATCACTGTCACTTTGCCTGAGGATGCTACCGGTACGGTTAATATTACTGTTGATAATGTGACTTATCCTGATGTTCCTATTGTTAATGGTACTGCGAGCGTTACTGTTCCGGGCATTGTTCCTGGTGAGCATAATGTGACTGTTGATTATCCTGGTGATGAGAATTATAATGCTACAAGCACTAATGAGAGTTTCACTGTGGATAAGGTCGCTCCTACAGTGGATTTAGACACCAAGGACATCAGTTATGGTGAGGATGAACCTATTGCAGTTACTGTAAATCCTGTTGAAGGCGGAGTTACTCCTACCGGTACAGTAAACATTACAGTAAATGGTGTGACCTACACAGACATTCCTTTGGTCAATGGAAGCGCCAGCATCAGTGTTCCTGATTTGGCTGCAGGCGAATATCCTGTTGAGATTGCTTATGGCGGAGATGATAATTACTTAGCATCTGAAGCTAATGGAAGCTTTGCTGTAAGTCAAATTATTCCTGAAATCGATCTTGAGTGTGAAAACATCACTTATGGTGACAATGAGACAATAACTGTAACAGTTCCTGAAAATGCTACCGGTACAGTTAACATTACCATTGATAATGTGACCTATCCTGATGTTCCTATTGAAAATGGCACTGCAATAATTACAGTTCCTAACATAACCGCAGGAGAGCACAATGTAACAGTTGAATATCCTGGTGATGAAAACTACACAGGATCCAACGTCACAACAAGCTTTACTGTGGACAAGGCAAATGCTGAAATGGACATTGATACAGAAAATATCACCTATGGTGAGGACGAAGGCATAACAGTTAGCTTAAGTCCTGTTGATGGCGGAATCACTCCTACAGGTACTGTTAACATAAGCGTTATCGATAAGGATGGTGTGAAACATCAATTTGTTGATGTGGCAATTGAGGATGGCAAGGCTATTATTGATGTCACTGATCTTGCTGCAGGCAATTACACAGTTGAAGCTGTATATTCCGGTGATGCTAATTACAATATAAATGAGCTTTCCTCTGAATTTGAGGTTGGAAAGGCAGTTCCTCACATTGAAATCCTTGTTGAGGATATCATCTATGGTGATGTTGAAGTGATTACAGTCACCTGTGATGCTCCTGGAACTGTTGATGTGATTGTAAACGGTGTAACAATAACTGTCTCACTTGATGAAGGATATGAAAAACGGGTATTTGCAAGCATTCTTCATGCATACAGTGGCAAGGCTACAATTGACCTTGTTAACTTGGCTGTTGGAACTTATCCTGCCATTGCACGCTACAACGGCAATGAGAATTACAGTTCAGTAAGTGACAATGACACATTCCACGTAATCCAGGCTCCTACTGTTACCAAGATTTCCGTTGAGGACATCAAGGTTGGAGAGGATGCAGTAATCAATGTGGAAGTGGATCATGATAGAGGTTCTGAAATAATCAACTCTAATATTACAGTCAGTCTTGATGGAAAAGATTACACTGTTGAAATCAGGGATGGCAAGGGAAGCCTGACTGTTTCTGACTTGTCTGCAGGTATTCATACCGTCAAGGCAGCATATCCTGGAAGTCACAACTACACTGAAAGTTCAAACCAAACAAACTTTACTGTGTCTAAAAACACTCCTGGCTTTGACATTAGCACTGAGGACATCAAGGTTGGAGAAAACGAAACCATTACTGTAACAGTTCCTGAAGATGCAACAGGAAATGTGACCATTACCATAGACGGTAAGGATTACACCGCTCCTGTTGAAAATGGAACAGCAGTATTTGTAATTCCTGGAATAAAGGCTGGTGAACATGATGTCAATGCGAGCTATAGCGGTGATGATAAGTACAGTCCTGCTAAAGGAAACTCAAGCTTTGATGTAAGCAAGGTCAAGCCAAGCATTGATGTGGATGCTCCTACAATCAAGGAAGGTGAAAATGGTACAATAGTCGTTACAGTTCCTGAAGATGCTACAGGTACAATTACCATTGAAGTAGATGGTAAAAACTACACAGCAACTATCAAGAATGCTAAGGCTGTATTCCATATTCCTGGATTGGATGCTGGAAAACATGGAATCAAGGTTTTCTACAGCGGTGATGACAAGTACTTGGCTTCATCAATTGATGGTGGAAATATTAATGTAATTGCTAAAGAGCACAAGCATGAGAAACTTCCTTCCAAGGCTGCTAAAGAGCATAAGGGAATCGACTTGGCAAGTAAAAACACTGGAAATCCAATACTTGTCTTGATGCTTGTATTGTTCGGATTAGTGATTATTCCATTTAAAAGATCTAAGGATGAGGATGAAGAAGAGGAAGATTAATTGGCTGTACCAAAGATATTTGTTTCTTTAAGGAAATTTTATTTCTTTAAGGAAAATTTATTTCTTAAATGAGATATTTATTCCTTAAATAGATTATTTTCCTTTTTTAAAAGAGGAACTTATTTTATTGGTTGTATGGTTAAGAATTGAATTTCTTTTCTCTTCTTTTTAAACTTTTTTAAATTTTTTAAATTTTAATTAATTTTTTCTATTTTTTTATTTTCATTTTTTTTACGTATTTTGCTTATTTTATTTATTTTATTTATTTTGCTTATTTTGCTTATTTTGGATTTTTTTATAATTTTTTTAAATTTTCATTGATTTTTTCCTGATTTTTTCCTGATTTTTTTCATGTAATTTTTTGATAAAAATTTTCTTTTAAAATATTTATATTTTTGATTAATTATTTTAATAGTTTATCACTTTATTTTAATTAAATTAATCGTAATTTTTATTTAATGAATCAAGATCTTATTTTATAAAAATTTTATTTTGTTGATACACATATATCCTTAGCAATTATCCATATTTTATATTTTTTTACCATTTTTATTTTAAAAATTTTATTTTTTTTCATTTTTTATTTTTTATTATTATATTTTTATTTTTTATTTTTTAGAATTTTTTTCATTTTTGTTTTTAGATTTGTGAGGAAGGGGTTTTTTTTGTTTTATGCTTTAAGTTTTTTGTCTTTATTATTTGTCTATTTTGATAAATGTCTTTTTCATTGAGTAAACTGCCAAAAATTTATAAATTTTAAAAAATAAATTTACTATTGGAAAAAAGGATTGGTACTATGTCTAATGGAAATGCAGCTACTAAAAAGAAGAAAAGAATATTTTACTTTGATGCTTTAAGGGCATTGGCTATTACTGCAGTTATTCTATTTCATTCTGCTGTTAGGATGAAATTTCATATATGGTCTTTTCATGGTGACTTATTCAACTTTAATTGGTTATACGGTGATTTCTTTTGGGCTTGCATGATTATAGGTGTGGATTTATTCCTAATGCTTTCAGGTGCACTGTCTCTTGGTAGGGATTGGTCCATTAAATCATTTTTAGGCAGGCGTCTTCCCCGCATCGTAGGTCCCTTTCTATTTTGGGCCATAAGCTTATGCAGTTTCATTGTACTTCTTCAATGGCAGTTTCCAGATTTATTGCAGGTGCTGGATTCATTCACTATAACTGAATATTTAAAGTTTATTTATAGTGCAATAATGTATAAATCTCCTTATTTTGCTCCTTATTGGTTCTTTTGGATGATTTTAGGTACTTATTTGATTATGCCAGTTTTTAATAAATGGTTATTGCATGCAGATTTAAAGGAAGCAGAATATTTCCTTGCAATCTGGTTAATTTCATGCTTGTTTGATTATACTTTAAACACTGCATTTCCCGTTAAGATATCCTATTTTGCCGGACCTATTGGCATGGTTGTTTTAGGATATTATTTAAGATATACTGACAGAAAGATATTTTCCAATTTGTATATTCCAATAATCCTGATTATTTTAGGAATGATTGGGGCATTGTACGGTTCTTATTTATATACTACACCTGATATATTATTTAAATTTGACAGATATTCAATATTCCTTGTGATGGAAGTTACAGGCGTATTTTTATTATACAGGAATTTGTCTAATGTGAATCTGAATATAGGCTTCTTTTCAAATCCTGATGGGATTTTTAGAAAATCAGTATTTTCCATTGCAAAATACAGTTATGGATTTTATTTGATTCATCAGGCCATTATGGATTTGATTATTAAGGCTTTAAAGTATTTTGATCTTTTTAATGGTTATAAATTGCTTTTATTGTTTATATTTGTATCCACATTCATGGTATCGTGGATAGTTATGGCTGCATTTAATAGAATTCCTTATGTTAATAGGGTTATAGGTGCTAAGTAGTCTAAGAATTTAAGTAATTTGTTTTAATATTAGTTTTTATTTGGAATTTTAAGTTTTATTAAATTAATTATTTATTTGTTTGGTGATTTGATGTCAAGTTTAATTTCAATTCCTAGTTTGCCATTGGTGGCAATTGCATTAATATGTGGGATTGTTTCATTTTTAAGTACTCGTTTGGTTATGCCATGGCTTATTCGCAAGCTTGAGGCTGCTGAGATAATTGGCAAGGATATTCATAAGTCCTCAAGACCTATTGTTGCAGAAATGGGAGGATTAGGTATTCTTTTCGGTTTTGTTGTAGGCATATTTATTGGAATTATATTGTTTCCAATACTCAGTTTTCAGCTTTCCATTGTGCTTGTAGTAATTCTTCTTGTAGGTTTAATAGGTGTTGTGGATGACTTGCTTGTATTGTCCTCAAAGGAAAAGCTATTTCTTCTCTTCTTGGCAGGTATTCCATTATGGTGGATTGCACCTCCAAATGTAGGGCTTTTGTATATGATTCTTATTCCTATTGCAGTTTCAATATCCTCAAACCTGACAAATATGCTTGCAGGATTGAATGGTATTGAATCAGGTCTTGGAGTTATTTCAATGACCTCACTTACAATCAGCTGTATCATCCTTGGAAAATATGATGTTGCAATAGTGAGCATGAGCATGCTTGGAACATTGATTGCATTTCTTTATTACAATAAGTATCCTGCAAAGGTTTTCCCTGGAGACACAGGTACTTTGATTATAGGTGCTGCAATTGCGGCAATTGCATTTATAGGCAGGGTAAAGCTTATAGCATTTATTGTATTGCTTCCAAACATCATTGATGCCGCTTTGAAGTTCTACAGTGCAGGGGTTATGGAAAGACAGCAACACAAGCCAACCCAATTGAATGAGGATGGAAAATTGGTAAGGCCTGAGCAGGGATTCAAGTCTTTAATCAGGTTTGTGTTAAGAAAACCTGTTGATGAAAGGACTGCAGTGATGATGATTTGGGGAATAGGTATTATTTTTGGAATAATTGGAATAATTGTTGCTATTTTAATGCCTGGAGTTACTCACGATCAGACATTGGCTCAATTCATGAACCTAAAAGAGTATTTTTATTATTTAGGCTTAATTTGATTTTTTAAGTTTAAATTTTAATTTTTTTATTTATTTTTTTCTTATTTTAATTTTTAATTTATTTTAAGCTTTTTATATTTTATTTTAAGTGTTTTTTATTTATTTTTTTCTTTTTTTAATTTTTAGTTTATTTTAATTTTTTATATTTTTTTTAAGCTTTTTATTTTCTTTTCATGCTTTTTTTAACTCCTTCTACAATTGCATTTCTGCTTTTTTTACACCCATTCTACATTTGCAGTTGTAAAACTGTATCTATTTGAGTATGCTGGATTAAACAGCCTGTTTGTAATGTTTTCGCTATTAAATGCATTTGTAATGCTTTTTCTTAAATTATAATTTATACGGTCTCCTGCAGATTCCCTTTCTTCCTTTGTTTTTATCTCTGGAGATGAAGCATAAACCTTTAATTGTAATCTTGTTTTATTGAAACTGTCCTTTCCTTTATTTGATTCAGTAATCTTTATTATTTTTATGTTCTTTTTATTTGTAAGGCTATATTTCTTATAGTCCTTTGAATAATTGTCATATGAGTCCTTTGGATAAATTGCCAATCCGTTTGATGAGATTCCTTCATAGGCTCCTTGTCTTGCAGCTTCCATTGCCAAATTCAACTCATAAGATTCAGAGACAGTGTTTGATAGGATTACTGCAAGTATTATTGTGAAACTTATTAGAAAGAGTAATTCTACTGAAATTTGGCCTTTGTCGTTTAGTTTTTTATAAATCATTTTATCTAATTCTTCTTATTCTGATTTTTTCTTTTCTTTTCAATTTCTTCTTATTCTGGTTTTTTCTTTTCTTATCAATTTCTTCTTATTTGTTTTTTTTCTTTTTTTTTATTTAATTTTTATTCATTTTAGTTATTGGAAATCTCTTCTATTAAAATTGAACTCTGATTTATAAGATGTGTTTGATTGTCATTTACAAGAGTTTTCTTGATTATGTAAGTGTTTCCCTTGAACAACTGTTTTCCATTGATTGTATTGTTATTCGAATCAACCATTTTTATTGGATTTATTTTGGACTTTCCTTTTTTATTGTTGAATTCAATAATAATTTCATTATTGTTTACTAAAATCGAGTAATGCTGATTGTTTATTGAATTTGGAAGGCTTATTTTCTTTTCAAATCCATAATTGTTTGAATTGACCTGATTTATGTCATTGGCAATGCTGTCAATTAAGATTCTTCCCTTTGAGTTTTCCTCTATCTGCATATTTCGTTCTATGTTTTGCTCAAGCAGAGGAAGATTTATGATTAATATGAATATGACAATTATTGAACAGAACAAGATTTCTATATTTATAATTCCTTTTGAATCCATGTTTGCTTATTTTCTTTTCATTATACTTAATGTTTTGCTAATATTTTAGTATAAATTTATTATTTCATTGTTATTTTTCATTTTTAGGAAAATATTGATTTTATTTAGTAAAATTAAAAAATTTTAGTAATTTTTAATTTATTTGTGAAAATTATTTTATTTAGTAAAATTAAAAAATTTTAGTGATTTTTAATTTGAGTGAAATTTTGATTTTATTTAGTAAAATTAAAAAATTTTAGTGATTTTTAATTTGAGTGAAATTTT
>NZ_CALCYR010000052.1 GCF_937906425.1 uncultured Methanobrevibacter sp.
TCTTTTTTTTAATAATTTTTTAAATAAAATTTATATTCTTATTTTTAATTTAGATAATATATAAATTTTACAAGAATTTTTAAATTTGTGTAAAATTAGTAAAATTAGTAAAATTAGCAAATTAGTTAAATTAGTTAAATTAGTTAATTTAGTTAATTTAGTTAATTTAGTTAAATTAGTTGAATTAGTTGAATTAGTTAAATTAGTTAAATTAGTAAAATTATTAATTAATTACATTAAGTAATAACTCTTAAACCTTGTACTGACTAGTTTAATAAAATAAAAAGAGTTTTTTAATAAACCTTATATTGACTAGGTTTATTAAATTGAAAATTTAGTTTTTCTTTAAAAAGTTTTAGCAAATAAGCAATATTTGCATTGGAAAAATAAAAAAATTTATAAATTAAGTTCTTCTTTTAAAGCCCCTAATGTAGAAACCTTTTCCGCGAAAGCATTATGTCTGTGAATACTTTCTTGGTTTTCTTGACGAGTAGTAATTAAAGTGTCGTCAGGCAAGTCTGAAAAGTTTTCAATGATCTTTTCATTCATTGTTCTTACACAATCTTCTACAAAAACAGGGTTTTTATGAGCGTTCATTACAACTGCATTTTCATCAGGACGTTTTAATAGCTCAGAAACTGGGGAACTCATTGATGATTCAATAATGTCAATAAGCAATTCTCCATCAATATATTCGTTTTCTGGAACCTCTATTAAAATTGTTCCCACTCCCCTTTGATTGTGGGATGCGAAAGTAACAGTGTTCAATACCTTCTCACAAGTTTCTTCATCCAAGAATTCCAATAAATTATTTTTATCCACTTCTCTTACAGATTCCTGTGCACATGGACATACAGTCATTCCAATGACTTCTGCACCAATACTTTTACGAATTGTTATAGAACCGTCATCTTCACGTATACCGATAGCATTAGCTATTATTTTAGCCATTTCTTGAGATCTGTTATCAGTAACAGGAGAATCTTTCATAAACATGTAGTCACTAACCATGTTTACTTCAACACGTTTAGCATATTCATGTTTTTCAAGCATTCTAGTAACAATATCTGCGCAAAGTGACTCAACTCCAATTGAGGAACTTGTTGCCACTTCATCGACTACTTCACTGATAGCTTCAGGAGTTCTAGACATATGAGTACCTTTTTGATTGCTTGGTAAATCTACAAAAGCATCAAAAGTAGGTAACAGTATAATTGGTCTTTTTTCTTTTCTTTTAAGAGTTAAAAGTTTTTTAACACCAGTTACACCTACTCTGCTTAAATGTATAGGTATACGTGGTGCGTCATCTTGTGTGTCAGGGAGACAAACTACCATTTTTGTTAACCTTCTGTAATTTTTAATACATTTTTTGTTTTTAATTAAATTGTTATAATATATTTAAAAGTCAAACATACTATATATTTATATATTTTTTGTTTAATTCTTTTATATAATTTTCTATGATTTATTATAACATATTATATTTTGTTGAATTATTTAATAAAATTTTCTTAAAAAAAGCTCTCATATTCCTTAAAATTATTATTTTTTTAATATTTCGTATTATTTTTTTTAATTATAATAATGCTTAAGATGGTTTGGATTTAAGAAGAGTTTTAAAATTTATTTCAGAATGTTGTGATTTTTAAAAAGAGTTAAATATTTTTTTAGAATGTTTTGATTTTTTAAAAGTGTTAAAAAAATTATTAAAATTTAAGTTTTAATTTTTTTAAAAAGGAGTTAAAATTTATAATAAAAATTAAGTTTAATTTTTTTTTAATGAGTT
>NZ_CALCYR010000053.1 GCF_937906425.1 uncultured Methanobrevibacter sp.
AATTTTATATACTTATTTTATAATATAATTAAATATAATTAAAAAAATTAGTAATTATTAAAACAATTATTTGATATTTTTTAAATAAATCTTAATAATTGTTTAATTTTATAATTCATTGATGTGATAAAATGGTAGAAAAAAAATTTGATGTTGTAGGTATGCACTGTCCTTCATGTGTAATGGCTGTTGAACTTTCCATTAAAGATTTAGATGGTGTAGAAGACGCTAAAGCTAATTTAGACACTAACTCTGTTGTAGTGGAATTAGATCCGGAAAAAGTTTCTGACATTGATGTGGCTGAAGCTGTAGAAGAAGCTGGATTTGAAGTTAAATAAATGAAATAAGTTTTATTTCTTATTTTCTTTTTTTATTTAATTTCTTTATTTTTTTACTCTAGTTTTTTCAATTTATTTCTATAATTTAATTATTCTAATTATTCTAATTAATTAATTATTCCAATTATTCTAATTATTAATTAAACTGAAAATTTAACTAATTAATTTTAATAATTTGACTAATTATTCTAATTATTAATTAAGTTGAAAATTTGACTGATTAATTTTAATAATTTGACTAATTATTCTAATTATTAATTTTCTGGTTATTTTAATTTCCATTCTTTTTTTAGTGTCTTTTGCTTTTAATGGAATAGGAAATTATTATAATTTTTTAACTATTGTTATATTTATTGATTTTAAACATTATTAAAGGAGGGATTATATGGCTAAACAAAAAGAATTAGACATTCCTGTAGATGGTATGCATTGTTCATCCTGCTCACTTCTTGTTGAAAAGTCATTAGGCAAGCTTGATGAAGTGGATTCAATCAATGTAGACCTAAATACAAATAAGGCCCATATGGTTCTCAATGATAATATTTCTCCAGATTTGATAGATGAAACTGTAGAGTCTGTAGGTTTTACAGTTCCTAAGGAAGAACTTACCATTCAGATTGATGGTATGCATTGCGCTTCCTGTGTAAACAATGTGGAAAAGTTCCTTCCTCGCGTTGATGGTGTGGTTGAAGCAAATGCAAACCTTTCAAATCAAAAGGTTACAATCAGCTATTACCGTGACATGCTCAATCTTAAGGAGATTCAAAAAACCATTGAAATGCTGGGATTTGAATATCTTGGTCTTGATGGTGATTTGGATGTAATGGATGAGGAGGAAAGGTATCAAAAGGATTTAAGAGGCAAGCTCTACCGTATAATTGTCGGGCTTTTCTTTGCAGGAATCCTTATGGCAATAATGTATCTTAATATCATGGTTCATCCTTTAACCATGAACCAATTGTCACTTATAATAGCTATTTTCCCATTTATTTATGTAAGTTATCCGATTTTAAAGGCAGGTTGGAACTCCTTTAAACACAAAAACCTTGATATGGATGTAATGTATTCAATGGGTATTCTTGTAGCCTTTGTATCAAGTGTTTTAGGCACATTCAACATTGTTCTTGACTCAAGTTTCATGTTTTATGAGTCTGCTGTAATGCTGCCTTCATTTTTAACCATAGGCCGTTATCTTGAGGCAAGGGCTAAAAGGAAAACATCCTCTTCAATCAAGGAGCTTATTGGTCTTCAACCTAAAACAGCAACTCTTCTTACCTCTGATGAGGATGGAAACAGTGTTGAAAAGGAAATTGACATTGAAGACATTCAAATTGGTGACGTATTGCTTGTAAAGCCTGGTGAAAAGATTCCTGCCGACTCTACTGTAGTCGGTGGTGAAAGTTATGTTGATGAGGCAATGATTACTGGTGAACCTGTTCCTAAGCTTAAAAAGGCGGGAATTGATGTATTTGCAGGTACAATTAACCAAGACGGGGCCTTGAAGGTGGAAGCTCAAAAGATAGGTTCTGAAACTGTTTTGTCCCAAATCATTCAGCTTGTTGAAAAGGCACAAGGTTCAAAGCCTCCTGTACAAAGGATGGCTAACAAGATTGTGTCCTGGTTTATTCCTGTCATTCTTACAATTGCAATCATTGTTTTCCTATTGTGGTACTTTGTTGCAGATTCAGGATTGCTGTTTGCGCTTACATGTCTCATTTCAGTTCTTGTGGTTGCATGTCCATGTTCCCTTGGTCTTGCCACCCCTACAGCTGTAACAGTAGGTGTTGGAAGAGCTGCAGAATATGGTATTCTAATCAAGAATGGTGAAACCCTTGAAAGTTCCAAGGATGTGGATGTCTGTGTATTTGACAAGACAGGAACAATTACAGAGGGTAAGCCTGAAGTTGAGGATATAATCGCTTTTGATGGTGATGAGGAGACTTTCCTTCAAATCTTGTCAAGTGTTGAAAACAATTCAAATCACCCAATTGCAAAATCCATCCTAAACAGATTCAAGGAAAATAACCTTAAATTGGCAAGTGAGGGCAAGGAAGATCTTTCCATACTTGATGTTGATGACTTTGAAAACATTACAGGTAAGGGTTTAAAGGCTATCGTAGAGATTGATGGTGAGAAGAAAACCGTTCTTGCAGGCAATCTAAAGCTTATGGAATCTGAAGGGGTTTCAGTAAGTGAGGATGTTTTAAAGACATTTGAGGACTATGTATCTCAGGCAAAAACAACCATTGCATTGGCTGTTGATGGTAAGGTAAGTGGAATCATTACATTGATGGATAAAATCAAGACCAATTCCAAATCAGCTATTGATGAATTGCACAAGATGGGAATTGAAACCTATATGCTTACAGGAGACAATGAAAAGACTGCAAGTTCTGTTGCAAGTATTGTAGGCATTGATAATGTAATGGCAAATGTGCTTCCTAACGATAAGTTGGATAAGGTACAGGAACTTCAAAATCAAGGAAAAAGAGTCTTGTTTGTTGGAGATGGAATCAACGACGCTCCTGCGCTTTCTCAAGCTGATATCGGTGTTGCAATGGGCAACGGTACCGATGTTGCGATGGAAAGTGGGGATGTTGTTATTATGGAAGGAGACTTGGAAAATGTAGTTGCTTCCATACAGTTCTCTAAGAAGGTAATGACTAGAATTAAGGAAAACCTTTTCTGGGCATTTGCTTACAATATGATTCTTGTTCCAGTGGCAGCAGGTATTCTTTATCCAATTTGGGGCATTGTTTTCCGTCCTGAATGGGCAGGACTTGCAATGGCATTAAGTTCTGTAACCGTTATTAGTTTGTCCTTATTGCTTAAGGGATATGTGCCACCAATAAAAAGAGAAAAAAGCAGTAATTAATAGGGATTTATTAATTACTTCTTTATTATTTTTTTATTTTATCTTATTTAGATTTTAATTGTTTAATTTTTAATTTTTTTATTTCTTTATTCTTTTTTTATTATTTTTGCCTTGTTTAAATCCTAAAAATTTTAATAAAAATTTTCTAAAATAACGGATTAAAATAAATAAAATAAATTTTTAAAATAGTTTTTTAACAGATCCATTATTTTTAATTCTTATTCAAGGGATTCTTTTTATACTTGTTATTTATCTTATTTAATCCTCATTCAGTCTCTAATTAAAACATACTTGATTTTTCTTTTTATGGATTTTTTAGTGATTTTAAATCCTTGCTTTACAGTTTCAACACCTAATCTTGCAGTCAATAGTATTGGGATTATTTCAAGTCTGCCCATCCACATCAAAAGAATTAAAACCAGTTTTGGAATGGTGCTTAAGTTTCCATTAATCAGCCCGGTACTTAATCCAACATTACCTATTGTGGATGTGACATCAAAGAGTGAGTTAACAGGGTCATTTGTATAGAACAGGAGTATTGTCCAAGCCACAATCAATATGAAAAGATATAGTGCAATATAACTTGTGGCTTCACTCATTTCCCTATCATTCAATTCTCTTTTTCCTATTTTTGATTTTACAACATTTCCTTCAGGCCTTACAATTTTTCTTACTGTAATGTTTGTGCTTTTTAAAAATGTGATTATTCTAAGGATTTTTACAGCTCCAACTGTGGATCCTGATGAGCCTCCCATTATCATAAGCAGCATTATTGCTGTTAAGACAGGTGCGCTCCAGGATGCCAATTCGGCAGGGCTTGCAATGTTCGCCCCTGTTGTAGTTACTGCAGAGATTACGTGGAAAATAACGTTCATCGGTGCAATGTTTGAGATGAGTGCAATGATAATTGCTGAAAATATGATTGCAATTATCATGAACTGGAATTGAATGTCCTTTATAATTGATTTTCCCCTTGTCTTTATCATTCTATAATGGACTGTAAAGCTTGTAGCTCCTAAAATCATCAGAAACATTGTGATTATATAGATTATATTGTTGTTGTAGAAACCGATGTTTGCATTTTTTATTGACATTCCACCTGTTGAAATTGTAGTGAATGTAAGGTTTATTGAGTCAAAGAGAGGCAGTCCTGCCAAAAGATACAATATTATCCCGCAAAATGTATAAATCAAATAGATTTCAAGTGTTTTATTCATTGTATTTCTTATGTTTGGCTTTATTTTCTCATCCCTTGCCTCGGACTTGTATAATTTGTATCCTGAAGTTCCCGGCTTCATGATGATACTTATAAAGATAATCACTACTCCCAATCCTCCAATCCATTGTTCAAGGCTTCTTAAAAATAGGATTGAGTGGGGCAATGCTTCAACATCATTTATAAGGCTTAATCCACTCCCTGTCCATGCAGAGATATTTTCAAAAAAAGCATCCAAAAAGGATATGTCCAGAATAAGTGTCATTATTATGGCGGCTATAAGTCCTGCCCATAGCCATGAAACGCTTGATATGATCATTCCATGCTTTAGCTTAAGTTTTGTATAGTCCTTAAAATGTCTTGAAAGGAAGTATCCTATTAGAACTGAACAAATGCATGGAACTAATCCAAGAAAATAAATATTTTCCATATAAATTAAATCTATTATGAGGGGAACTGACAATATGATTCCTATGCCTTCCATAATATATCCAAGATAATGTAGGATAATTTTTATATCCTGTTTTGATAGGTGATTTATTCTCATTTTTCCCACCCTATGAATTGAACAAAGTTAATCTAATTTTGATTTAATTAAATGAAAAATTATTATTTGATTAAAAAAATGAATAGTGTTTATAGATTAACTGATTAAATATTTAAATTTTTCTTATATTTATTGTCCTTGATTTATTTATATTTAAATTATTATCAACATTTTTTAACTATAATGTATAATTATATACACCAAAGATTTAAATAGTACATTCAATATAGTAAATTATACAAAAATACATGTTTAATTTTTTATTTTCTGTTTATTTTTGAATTTTATAAAAAAATGTTGATGGAATTTTAATTTTTTTATTTTTTCAAGAAATTGTAATATTATAGAAATGATAATAAAATTTTAATAATCTAATTAAGGGATGGAGGAAAATGTTTTACCCAAATATAGAAGAAGTAAAAGAGATGGCAAAGGATGAGTCCTATAAAAGGATTCCAATTTGTTTAGAAATATTTTCAGATAGTAAAACTTCTATAGAAGTTTTAAGAAGACTTAGAATATTAAGCAATCACTGTTATATGCTTGAAAGTGTTGAGGATTCTAAAAATTGGGGTAGATACAGTTTCCTTGGATTCAATCCAATTCTTGAGTTAACCTGTCAGGATGGGCAGCTTAGAATCAAGGGGGAGTCCAGTTTCAGTGATTGTGAGCTTGAGGAGGAGGATGCTAAATGTTTTACATGCAATACAGATAATCCTGCCCATTACATTCGTCAAATCATAGCTGAAAACAAGTCTCCAAAGATTAAAGGCCTTCCTTCCTTTTCAGGAGGTCTTGTAGGTTATTTTTCTTATGATTATATAAAATACAGTGAACCTTCACTTGTTTTGGATGCACAAAACCAGGATGCCTTCAAGGATGTTGACCTTATGCTATTTGACAAGGTCATTGCCTTTGACAACTTTAAGCAAAAGATAGTTGTAATCGTCAATATGAAGGTGAATGGAGAAGATTCCAAATCCCTTGAGGAAAGTTATGATGAGGCTTGCAGGTCCATTGAGGATATAATCAATGTAATTAAGGCAGACAATATTGTAGATTTGTTGGATGAGAGCTTTTCTCAACAGCTAAGCAATAAGAAAACAATTGAAGCCCTTGCAAAGATGGAGGATTTGAAAAGCCTTGAGGAAGTGGATGCCTGCAGAAAGGAAATTACCAAGCATTTGCCTATAAAAATCAAGTCTGATTACAAATATCTCTTTTCAAAGGAAGAGTTCTGTGACATGATTGAAAAGGCTAAAAACTATATCACTGAAGGAGACATTTTCCAGGTTGTACTTTCAAACAGGATTGAGGCAGAGATTGAAGGAAGCCTGTTTGACGTTTACAGAGTCCTTAGAACAACAAATCCATCACCTTATATGTTTTATTTCTCAAGTGATGATATAGAGATAGCAGGTGCAAGTCCAGAAACCCTTGTAAAGCTTGTGGATAATCATGTATATACATTCCCTCTTGCTGGAACCCGTCCAAGGGGAAAGACTGATGAAGAGGATTTATTGCTTGAAAAAGAGCTTTTATCTGACAAAAAGGAATTGGCTGAACACAATATGCTTGTTGATTTGGGAAGAAATGACATAGGCAAGATTAGTGAAATCGGTTCTGTAAAGGTAAACCGTTATATGGACATTGTAAGGTTTTCCCATGTAATGCATATTGGTTCAACAGTTGAGGCTAATTTGAGAAAGGACTGTGATTATCTCTCTGCAATCGATTCCATATTGCCTGCAGGAACACTTTCAGGTGCTCCTAAGATAAGGGCATGTGAAATCATCAATGAGCTTGAGGACAATAAGAGAGGAATTTACGGTGGAGCAATTGGCTATATTGACTTAACCGGTAACCTGGACACATGTATTGCAATTAGAATTGCATTTGCAAGGGACAATAAGGTATTTATTAGATCAGGTGCAGGCATAGTTGCAGACAGTGTAGCTGAAAATGAGTTTACAGAGTGTATAAATAAGGCACAGGCAGTTATTGATGCTTTAAACATTGCAGACGGAGGAATAAGATAATTGGGTAAATGATTTTGGATAAATTTAGTTTTATTTTATTTAGCTATTGATTTTTTGAATTGTTTAATTTTATTCAGTTACTTGATTTTTATCCAATTCTTTTTATTTTATTTAGCTATTGATTTTTATTCAATTGTTTTTGTTAAGGTGATATGATGATTCTTTTAGTGGATAATTATGACAGTTTCGTTTATAACTTATACCAGTTTATTGGAGAGGCTTTGGCCAATATAAAGGGATATGATTTAGAGGATTCCAATGATTTGGATAAAATATATGAAGAGATAAAGGTTATTCGTAATGATGAGATGGATTTGGATGAGATAAGGGAATTAAATCCAGATTATATAATTCTCTCTCCAGGGCCTGGAAAACCTAGTGATGCTGGAATCTGTAAGGGTATTGTCAAGGAATATATTGATGGGGATGTTCCTATTTTAGGAGTTTGTCTTGGACATCAGGCTATTTGTGAAGAGTTGGGAGCCAGTATCATACATGCTAAGGAATTGATGCATGGTAAGACCTCTGTCATTTCATTTGAGGAAGATAAAATATTCAATGGATTGGATGAGAAGATTAAAGTTGCACGTTATCATTCATTGGCTGTTGATAATGATACAATTCCAGATAGTTTGGAGATTTTATCCAAGGCGGATGATGGTGAGGTTATGGCTGTAAAGCATAAGTCAAATAATATTTATGGGCTTCAATTCCATCCAGAGTCTGTATTAACTCCAGAGGGTCTTGTGATAGTTGAAAACTTTTTAAAAATAGCTTAAGCTATTTATTTTTCTTTTTTTCATTTTATATGATATTTATTTTTTATTTTTTTTTAGGATTTTTCTTGTTTTAATTTGTTTTAGATAAGTGGAGAGAGTTAATTCTGCTCTTAAAACCAATTCGCCACATTCAATAGCTCTATCTAATGCCATATTGTAAATCATCGGATTTAATCTTTGTAGCAAGTAGTGTTTAGCAATTTCTTTTATTACTTTAGCTTTATTTTTAACCAAAATTGAGTAATCATATAATTTAGTGGCATCTTTGGGCTGCATTGGAAGATTGAAATTAAGAATGACCTCTATATTTTTCTTGTCTTCAGTTGTTAAAACTGCTTCAGGTATTGAATTTGCAACAGGAACTAAATCTTTCATAATAGCATCTCCTTTTTTGTATTTATGTAAAAAAGTTTTTATCAAATTGATAATTCCGATAAAGATCAATATATTTACTTTATATTAATATTTTTATTATTAAATAAAAAAATTCCGTCTAGTCAAATATATAAATTATATATCGACCAAATTTATTATATTTTAATTATTAGGAAAAGTTTGGACTATCCTGAATTAATGGCGAAACATGTGACGAGAAATATAAAAAAATTAATTGATATAATATGTGATATAAAAGATGATAAAATAATAAAAAAAATTTTATTAGATTTAAAGAATGATTTTCATAATGAAATTTTAAATGAAAAAAATAAATTTAATTTTTATTGGAATGAGATATATAATAGTAGTTATAATTTTGATTTTGAAATAAAAGACGAAAAAGATTTTGATGAATATATTAATAATAAAATCAACATATATGAATTTAAAAATTATTTTAAACATAATTTTTTTTATAAACAAAAAAAAATCGAATTTTTATATTATCAAGAAAATATAAAGAATATTAATAATAAAAATGTAAAAAGTAACCAAAGTTATCCGTGGAATTTGGATTTTATTAATAATAATAATTTCAATATTAATGAAATTTATTATAATATAAATAAAATCGTTGATTAAATTATAAAAAGATATTTATAAATTTATAATTAATATAATTATAAGTAT
>NZ_CALCYR010000054.1 GCF_937906425.1 uncultured Methanobrevibacter sp.
CCCAATCCCCAATCCCCAATCCCCAATCCCCAATCCCCAATCCCCATTTGATTATCTAATTATTCTAATAAATTTAAATAATATTTCATTAATATACGTATATTAAATTTAATAAAATAAAATATATATTTATGAAATTCTCGTAACAAAAGATTTAGCCTTTGTGAAAACTCTAACCCACCTTTGTGCAGTATTTTTTGGATCACTAGACATTACTTTGAGCTCTTTAATTTGCATATGACTTACATTATAATTAGGAATTTCAAATGACATTACTAAAGGACCTAATTCTCTTCTGCATATACTTGGTTTATTAACTTGCAAAGTGAATATAACATCCAAGGTATTTTCACTACCTCCTGTAATTTTAGGAATTTTCCATGTACATAAATGTTCATTTTGATTGTAGTCTGTTTTATGTATGTCTTTAAATTGTTTAGGCAAATTGAAATATACTGATTGAGTTTCTTTTGGTGCATTAAAAGTAATAACAATATTTCCTCCTTTTATTGTATTATTAAAATAAAGTTTTCTATTTAATCACAAATAATAAAAATTTTAATAAAAATGAGATTTCATAGCAATAAAATTATTTGAATGAGATAAAACAAAATTAGGGATTTAAGTAAAAAATTTTAAGTTCAATTTTAATTAAAAGACATTTGATAAATTAATTTATTAATTTAATTAATTAAATTAAATAAAAAAAGAATAATGAATAAATAAAGAAAAAAATAAAACTCTAAAATAAGTAAAAAAGAGTAAAAAAGAAAAAAATAATTAAAAATTATTCTTTTACAATTTCATATTCCTCATCTGATTCTTCATTTAATTCAGAATCTGCAGAATCTTCTTCATTTAATTCAAAATCTACAGAATCTTCTTCATTTAATTCAGAAACTTCAGTTTCTCCAATAGGCAATTCAGACTCTTCTTTGGATTGTATAAAATTATTTAAAGCTTCAAGATCAATATCCAAACCTTCCATCTCATAAATGGAATGGTCCAACAATTTGGATTCATCCAATTCATCCATTTTACTCCCCACTTCTGTAATCTTATCAACAGATGTGTCCAATACTGAAGCTCCATAAAATGGAAGAAACAACAATCCAATAATTGTAGTCATCCAATATGAAATCAATCTTTCAATAACAGTGGCAGCCGCACTAATACTTGCTGTAATTCCAGCCCCTGAATATAATAAAATCATCATGCCATCAACAGCGCCTAAACCGCCAGGCAACAATGGAATCATACCTACAAGAGAGGCTAAAATAAAGACTTCCCCAATGAGTATAGGATTTACATTAGCACCGAAAGCTAAAAATACAAAATAAACCCTTAAAATTTCAAAAAGCCAAATCACAAAGGATAATGGAAGAGCATAATACAATACTTTCTTATCCTTAAGCAAAGCACCCATAGTTCTTTGGAATCCAAATACTGCATCAACAGCTCTTTTTTCAGATTCAATTGTATTCTTTTTATAGAATCTCCTAAGGATTTTAAGAATGAAATTGGTTATCTTAACGCCAAACTTCTCATTAATGCACATATAAATTAAAATCACTACAAGAATTAAAATGGCAACAACACATAAGACTAAAAAAACAATCAATGCACTATCCAAAGAAAAACTGAATATTATTCCAATAATTGTAAAAATAGCCAGTATTACAAATGGAAAAGTATCCATTGTTCTATCAGCAACAACAGTTGCAAAGGTATCTTCAAATGGATATTTAGACTCTTTTGATAAAATATAAGCTCTGACTGGCTCTCCTCCACCCCTACCACTAGGAGTTAAGTTATTTACAGCTAAACTTATCATAACAATAGAAAGCAACTTTAAGATTCCAAAAGACATATCGGCAGTCTTATTAATAATTTGCCAACGTAAGGTGTATAGATAATAAGTAAAGACTTGCATAATAATAGCCAAAAGCACAAACCATAGATTAGAAACAGCTAAGGCAGCCAATACTTCATCAATACCGATGAAATATAGCATTATAGCCATTATAACTAAACCAAATGCTAAAAAGATCAAAACTTTCTTATTTTTCATTTTATCAACTAATAATTTTTTAAAATAATAATTAAAAATAACAAAACACAATAATTATTTTTAAAAACCATAATTAAAAATAATTAAGCATAAAAATTATTTTTTTAAAAATAAATATGAAAATTATTTTTAAAAAATAAAATCTAAAATATTTTTCGTTATAAGATTTAATAAAATAATGCATATAAAAAATATATTACATTTTATAATAATTATTTAATTAATTTTATTTAAAATTATAGATTTTTTTCTGCTAGCAAATCAAAAAAAATCAAAGCAGATCATATGACAAAAATATAAAAAAATACTAAAAAAATCATGAAAAGAAATGACTAAATATTAAACTTACAATCAAAATTCCGAATAAAATAAAATAATATTAAAAAAGACGCAAAAATACACTCCAAACCCATGAAAAAGCAATGCAAAAAGATTGAAACCACCTAAAAACTTAAAAATCCAAAGTGAATTTTAAAGTCAAATTTCAAACAAAAACCTCAGAATCAATTTAAAGCATATATTTAAATATTTAAAAAATAAATGAATATTTGTATGAAAAGGAAATATATTACTAGAGCAGATTTGTATGTTATACTCCATTATAGTGGATACATAATGCAAGGATTAGGAATCCTACTGCTGGCGCCAATTCTTGTCGCATTAATTTATGGAGAGTACATCAATATAGCTGCTGTTATTATTCCATGTGCAATTTCCTATGGTTTTGGTACCCTTTTTGTAAAAAAATTCGAAAATTACACTAAGCTAAGATTAAAGCATGGAATGGTAATATCATCCTTTGCATGGATGTGGGCTTCACTATTAGGAGCCACAGTCATGGCTCTTTCTTTAGATATCCACTTTATCGATGCTCTTTTTGAAAACATGTCAGCATGGACAGGAAGTGGAATGACATTTTTCGTAAACGTTGAAGTTTTACCAAAATCAATTCTATTTTTAAGAAGTTTGGAACAATGGATTGGCGGATTGGGAATCGTTATTATTTTCATTGGAATCCTGATTCGAGCAGGCACTGCAGCTTCCAGACTATACAAGTCAGAAGCTAGGGAAGAAAAGATCAAACCTAACATTGCCAATACATTGAGAAAGGCTTTACAGATTTATTTAATTTATACCGCTGTAGGAATACTCCTATTTATCATTGCAGGATTGCCTATTTTTGATGCTATAAACCTAACATTTACAACAATATCCACAGGCGGAATGAGCATTAAAAATGCAAATATCGGTTTCTACCATAATGATTTGGTCTATATCATAGCAATAGCCCTGATGATTTTAGGTGCTACAAGCTTTACAATCCATTATGGAATTGTAAAAACAAAGGGAAAAGCCTTAATTAAGGATATTCAATTCCAAATGCTGATTCTTGCAATAACAATCGGAAGCATATTGATACTTTTAACCAATAATGTAGTTCCAATTGAAGGAATATTTACAGTTGTTTCTGCAATCACAACAACAGGTGCAAATATTGTCCCTCCAGACGAATTGGCATTCTGGAACGGATCATCACTGGTTGTATTAATGGTTTTAATGCTTATTGGAGGTTCATCCGGATCCACAGTAGGTGGTTTAAAACTCATTAGGATACTTACAATATTGAAAGGATTGAACCTATCCATTACAAACCTCATTTCCCCAGAGGGAAGAGTGGTTACAACCAGAATTTCTGGAAAAAGAATTAATGAAAGGGAAATTAAGGAAGCATCTGCATACGTTGCATTATTCATGATATTTTTAGTATTCGGTTGGTTTATAATGACCCTTTATGGATTTGATCCATTCACCGCACTTTTCGATGTAATTTCAGTACAAAGCAACAATGGATTAAGTACAGGAATAGTCTATGGAGGATTGCCTTCCATTGTAAAACTTACATTAATATTCCTCATGTGGATAGGCAGACTTGAAATCATACCTGTCTTAGTTGTCATTAGAACATTCCTTGAAGTCATTACACCTAAAAAAGAAATCAAGAACATAAAAAATAAAAGAAGAAACAGAAAACAAGAAACTGATTAAAAAAAAAAGAAAAATCAACACCACCACATATGACCTCTCAAACATGTATTTAAAAAAATAGGATTTAAGTTTTAAATAAGCATATAAAAATTAGAATTCCCATTTAAAAAAATAGGATTT
>NZ_CALCYR010000055.1 GCF_937906425.1 uncultured Methanobrevibacter sp.
TGTTATTTTTATCTATTTTTATCTATTTTTATCTATTTTTATCTGATTTATTTTTCAATGATAGTTTTTGAAGATTTGTTTTAATTATTCTTTTATCAATTTTGATTTGCTTTTAAGAATTATTTAGTTAAGTTTTTTAATAATTAAAAATATATTATAATTGTTATATGATTAAGGAACATTTTTTGATTTTATTAAATTTTCTTAAATAATAAAATTGATTTTAATAAAATTGAAATAAGTTTATTCAGTAATTTTTATTATTAATCTAAGGATGATGATAGCATGTTGCTTGAAGTTAAAGATTTAGTTGTTGAAGTAGAGGGTAAACGTGTCTTGAATGGCGTTAACCTATCTATAAGAGAAGGAGAGACTCATGTACTTTTAGGTCCTAACGGGGCTGGAAAAAGTACCTTATTTTTAACTATATTAGGTTTTCCAAAGTATGAAGTTGTTAGTGGATCCATTATTTTCAATGGTGAGGATATTACAGAACTTACTACCACTGAAAGAGTTGAAAAGGGACTTGGAGTAAGTTTCCAAAATCCTCCGGCAATTCGCGGTGTTAGTGTAAGGGACCTTTTGAAATTCGAATCCAAACAGGATCCTGATGAAGAGTTAAACCCAAGAATGCAGGAACTTGCACGTAAATTAAAATTCAGTGATGAGTTTTTAGACAGGGATGTAAACAGAGGTTTTTCAGGCGGAGAAGTTAAAAGATCTGAAATTCTCCAGTTACTTGCTCAGCAACCACTGTTTACAATGTTTGATGAACCTGATTCCGGTGTGGACATTGAAAATGTTGAATTGCTTGCCGGTCAATTGAACGTATTGCTTGATAAGGATAAAAAACCTGGCCAAAGGAAAAAGGCAGGTTTGTTAATTACTCATTTAGGTTATATTTTAAACTTTGTTAAAGCGGATAAAGCTCATGTTTTAATGCATGGTCAAATTGCTTGTTCAGGAGACCCTGACGAAATTTTAGAAGATATTAGAAAAGAAGGATTTACAGGATGTGTTGGTTGTGCAGAATGTGGCAAATGATGCTCTTAGGGCAAAAGATAAAAAGGCGGCTTTAGGTACTGATGTAGTTATTGAAAACTTCACAAAAGAGGATGTCAATGCCTTTGACCTATTGGATGATATTGATGATGTTGATAAAAAGACCAAAAAGACCCTTTTAAGAGTTGGAGTGGACACCCAATCAGATGAGCGTTCAGGTTCCTTCTTGCAAATGGACCAATCAAATGTATTTTCCCATTCAATTTCAGATTCAATTGAACTGATGAATACAGGCATTGCTCTTGAAAAGTACTCCTGGTTAAAGGATTATATGTGGAATGCAGTAAAGCCTGACACTGACAAGTATACCGCTCAAACAGCTTTACGTGAAACCGAAGAGGATATTTACAGCGGTTACTTTATTAGGTCATTACCTGGAACCAAGGAGGTTTTCCCTGTACAGGCATGTATGTTTATTGCAGACCAGGACGTAATGCAAACAGCTCACAACATTATCATTGCAGAGGAAAATTCCGAGCTTCACCTTATTACAGGTTGTGCTACAGGGGAAGATGTTTCATCCGCACTTCACGTAGGCGTATCTGAAATGTATCTTAAGCCTGGCGCTAAAATCACATTTACCATGGTTCACAATTGGGCTGAACAGGTGGAGGTACGTCCTAGAACAGGTATTATTCAGGAAAAGGACACCACTTACATTAACAATTACATTTTAACAAGTCCTGTAAGGTCCATTCAATCCTATCCTACAACCTATTGTAATGGTGAGAATGCAAGGGCTTTATTCCAAAGTATTCAAAGTGGTGTAAAGGATTCAATCATTGATGTTGGTTCAAGAGCCCTTTTGAATGCATCAAATACCAGTGCAGAGATTATTTCCCGTTCTGTTGCCAATGATGAATCCAAGATCTATTCCAGAGGTCATTTGGCTGGAAATGTTCCTAATGTTAAGGGACATTTGGAATGTCATGGTTTGGTTTTAGACGACAACTCTTCAATTTATGCTGTTCCTGAATTGGAGGCAAATGCAGCAAACCTTGAAATGTCTCACGAGGCAGCAGTAGGTCAAATTGACGAAGAGGAAATTTATTACTTGACTTCAAGAGGTTTGACTGAAGAAGAGGCAGCTTCCATGATTGTTAGAGGATTCTTGAGTATGGACATTACTGGATTGCCTGACGAATTAGCTGCTGAGACTCAAAAAATGATTGACATGAGTTTAGATGGAATGTAATTATTACATTTTTTCTAACTTACTTTTTTTATTTTTAAATTTTTTCTTGATTTTATTTTATTTTTACTTATTTTTACTTATTTTTACTTATTTTTACTTATTTTTACTTATTTTT
>NZ_CALCYR010000056.1 GCF_937906425.1 uncultured Methanobrevibacter sp.
ATTTTTTTTCTGAAATTTTAAATTTTTTTATTTTATTTTTCTATGCTATTTTTTTCTAAAATTTAAAAAAATTTTTTATTAATAAAAACAAATATTGTAATGTATTAGAAAAATTGTTTTTGTGATTTTATGAAATGGAAAAAGATCGGAGATATTTTGGTAATTGATGATAATTTTAAATTTAATTCATCTTCCATAGATGTTTCCAATCAGGACGTCCTAGAGGAAATTGCATCAGAACATAAGGTTAAGTCAATTTTAAAGATAGACAAGATTGATGGTCAAAAAAGGGAACCTGAAATCAGTCTTCTTTATGGTAATGAGACAGAAACAATCCATAAGGAAAACGGTTGTTTATTCAGCTTGGACTTGGCAAAGGTAATGTGGGCAAAAGGAAACAATAATGAAAGGCTTCGCATTGCCAAATTGGTTAGGCCTAATGAGGTTGTTGTTGATATGTTTGCGGGAATTGGCTATTTTTCCATTCCAATCGGTGTTTTCAGTGATGCAAAGGAAATCTATTCCATTGAAATAAATCCTAATTCCTTTCATTTTTTAAAGAAAAATATTGAATTAAATAAAATAAACAGAAATAGTGAAAGGATTTTTCCGATTTTAGGAGACTGTGCTATTGAAGCTCCCAAATATTCTGCAGACAGGGTTTTGATGGGTTATGTAAAGACCACTCATCACTATTTAAAGCCGGCTATGGAAGCTGTTAAGGATGGTGGAATAATTCATTACCATGAAACTGTTCCTTTAAAGCTTATTGAAACAAGACCTTATGAAAGGGTTAAAAAGATTGCTTATGAATGTGGGCAGCGTGAAGTTGAAGTTTTAAATATTCAGAATATTAAGCGATATGCTCCAGGTGTTGAACATATAGTCTTGGATGCTAGGATTTATTAAATAGATTTTAAGGTATTAGGCTTGTTAGCTTTTATAAAAGATTTTTATTAATATTATTTAGTTAAAGATTATTTTATTAAAGGTTGTTTGTTTAAAGATTCTTTCAGATATTTATTTTTGATTTTATAGTTTTGGGGAAATATTCATGATAAAAACTGATGTTTTGGTAATTGGAGCAGGGCCTGCAGGTTCTTCAGCTGCCAGATTTGCGGCTAAAGGAGGTGCAGATGTAATTATTATAGATAAAAAGTCTGAAATTGGAGCTCCTAAAAGATGTGCTGAAGGGGTTTCAAAAAAGATTTTTGAGAAACTGGATCTTGAGATGAACCCTCGTTGGATTACTCAGGAAATTCGTGGCGTAAGGTTCGTTGCTCCTGATGGAACCGAATTGTGGTTTGATGAAACCCAAATAGATTTGCCTGATGCAGGTTATGTTCTTGAACGTAAGGTCTTTGACAAGCATATGGCAATGGAGGCTGCAAGGGAAGGTGCAGAGATTAGAATTAAAACCCAGGCAAAGGCCATTGAAAGGGATGGAGATTCATTTACAGTCACTTGTGAATCAATGGGTGAAACCTTTGATATAAATGCAAAGATTATAATTGGTGCAGACGGTCCTGAAAGTCATGTTGCCAAATGGGCAGGTTTGGATGCACATATACTTCCAAGGCATATGATATCAGGTGTACAATTTGAAATGTGTAATGTTGCAATGAAAAGGAATGATTATCTGGAGTTTTATTTTGGCAGCATAGCTCCCGGAGGTTATTTCTGGCTTTTCCCTAAAGGGGAGGATGTTGTAAATGCAGGTCTTGGAATTGTAACAGATATGGCTGAAGGCAAGCCTGCTTATGAATATCTTCTTGATGCTGTTGATAACTGTTATGCAACACAGGATGCTCAGGCAGTTGAATTGAATGTTGGAGGAGATCCTGTAGGAGGACTTGTTAAACAAATGTATTCTGACAATATTATGCTTTGTGGAGATGCTGCAAGTCAGGTTAATCCATTGACTGGTGGAGGAATCACCAATGGTATGTTAGGCGGTAAATTTGCAGGTCAAGTTGCTGCAGAAGCTATAAAATCTGGTGATTATTCTAAAAAATTCCTTAAAAAGTATGAGGACTTGTATTTGGATGAAATGGGTCGTGAAATCTTGAAATATCCTAAGGTTTGTGATTATTTATGGACTTTGGATGACGATGACATAAATAAGATTGCTCATAAGTTTAAGGAAATGAACTTATCTAAAGTTACAGTGGCTGAAATTGTTAAGGTGGTTATTAAGGCTCAGCCTAAATCCATTTTAAAGTTGGCCAAGCTTTTCTTTTAGATTCTTTTTTTTAATATTTCATTGTTCTTTGTTTTTATTTTTCTATTTTGTGATTTTTTTAAAGAGATTAATTATTTTCAATCTCTTCTTGAAGTTTTTCAGTCTTCAGCAGTAATTTTTCATTTTCAATAAACTCTGAATTAATATATCTTTTGTAAATTGCCAATCTTTCCTTTAACTTAAATCCTGCATCATTTGTCAGTCTTTCCAATGTGTCAAGAGTTGGCCATGGGGAACTTGGATTTACATAATCTTCACTAAGTGGGGAAACTCCTCCCCAATCGTCTGTTCCGCAAAGAAGGAAGATTTGGCTTGTTTCATAGTTCAAGTTAGGTGGGACCTGGACTGAAATCTCCTCATCAAAGAGCAATTGTGCTGCTGCAACTGTTCTAACCATATCCAAAAGGCTTGGTTCCTCATAGTTTTCCATTTGGATTCCTGGACTTACTGTAAAGTTTTGAATAATTACTTCCTGAATATGCCCATATTTATCACTGATTTCCTTGATTTTAAGCAGGGAATTCGCTATTTCTTCCTTTGTTTCTCCAATGCCTATTAAAATTCCTGTTGTGTATGGAATTTTTAGTTTTCCTGCATTTTCTATTGTTTCAATACGGACTTTCGGGTCTTTTCCAGGGCTTTTTTCATGAGCTATTGTGCTCATGAGACGTTGGGATGTGCTTTCAAGCATCATTCCCATTGAAACATTAACTTCCTTTAATTTTTTCATATCCTCATATGAAAAGTTTCCAGCGTTTGTGTGTGGAAGCAATGAGGTTTCCTCAAGGCATGTTTTACAGATGTCGTAGATGTAGTCGGTCATCTTATTAAATCCCAATTCTTTGAGTCTTGATTTGACCGCTTCCTCTTCGTCTGCATCTTCACCCATTGTAAATAATGCTTCCTTACAGCCGTATTTTTCAGCCTCTTTTAAGGTAGCTAAAACATCTTCTTTATCTTGCAATATGATTGCATCAGGGTCATCCGGGTTTTGTTTAAATGCACAGTATCCGCAGTCATTTCTACAGATTTTTGTAAGTGGGATAAATACATTTTTAGAGTATGTGACATATTCCTCTTCTCTTTTGGAATTAGCGAGTTCCATTATCTTTAATATGTCTCCTTTTTCACAGGTTAAAAGCTTGATTAAATCATCCCGACCTAGATTTTCAAAGTTAATATTTGATAAATTAGACATTTTCCACCTTTAAATGATTGTTTGAATTAATTTCAGTGATTTTTTAAATTAATTTTTTTTAAATTAATTTTTTTAATAATTTTTTAATTTAATTTTTTTTAAATTAATTTTTATAATATTTTTTAAGTTAATTTTTTAAATTATTTTTTGATTTAAAATCAGTTTTCACTGTCTTCTCTTTGAGCTACAGTTACTTCAACATATAATGGTCCAAATCCTGATTTGTCTTTCCAGATGGCTACGAATGCTCCTGCATGAGGCATTAAGAATAATTTGTAGAAAACAGCCAATCCCATGCTTTCCATATCATCTTTCATTCTTAAAATTCCACCATTGTCAGGTGTTGTTGTCATATCCATATCTTCTCTCATATAAGAGTCAATTTTTTCTGTAAAGTTTTTTCCAGCATCGGACAAGACATCCACTTCTCTTGCACCAAGGATATCCTTAAGTTCAGCTAATTTGTCTTCCATTTCATCAATTTCAATCTTGTCACGACTTATTCCTCTTACAATTAGTATATGTTCTGCATTGTAAGCTGGTCTTGATCCTTTAAATGCATTAAAATGTCCAATAACCTGTCCAGTAATTTTTGGTAATATTTCTGCCATGCAAATCACTTATTTTCTTTTTTTAAAAACCCATTGCATTTACTGCACTATCATTATTTATAAAAA
>NZ_CALCYR010000057.1 GCF_937906425.1 uncultured Methanobrevibacter sp.
TTTACTATTTTTATTTTAATTTTTTTTAATTTTTAGAATTCTTTTAAAGTTTAATGATTTAGATTTAAATTTTTAATAAAATTCATTGTAAAAAAACTAACATTTATATACTATCTTGTACAATATATTCTTGTCGGAATAGGATTTCCGTTTCCGACTAAAAAATTATTTTTACTTTAATAAGTTATTTTTACAATTTTTGTGATAAAAATTATTATTTTTTTATTTAATTAAATTTTTGAGGATTAATATGTTATTAGATACAGGAGATACAGCTTGGATGTTAGTATGTATCATTATGGTACTTTTAATGACTATTCCAGGCTTGGCGTTTTTTTATGGTGGACTTTCAAAAAGGAAAAATGTTTTAAATACAATGTTTTTATCCTTGATTGCATTTGCAATAGCAAGTATCATTTGGGTGGCCTATGGTTATCAGGTCGCATTTGCTCCCTCTTCAATAGCTGGCTTTATAGGACAACCAGTAAATTTATTCCTTGAGGGCATTGGTGTGGACTCCCTAACAGGTACAATCCCTACTCTTGTTTTTGCAGGATTTCAATTAACCTTTGCAGGCCTTACTGCAGCACTTGTTTCAGGTTCAATTGTTGGAAGAATGAAAACCGGTCCTTGGGTACTGTTTACAATCCTATGGGTTAGTCTTGTCTATGTTCCGGTCTGTCACTGGATTTGGGGTGGCGGATGGCTAATGAATATGGGAGCTATCGATTTTGCAGGAGGAGTTGCTGTTGAAGTCAATTCAGGTTTCTCAGCTCTTGCATTGGCATTGGTTCTCGGTAAGCGTAAGGACACTTCCCTTTTACCTCACAATTTAGGTTATTCCATTTTAGGTGCAGGATTCCTTTGGTTTGGATGGATGGGATTCAACGGAGGATCAGCCCTTGCAGCTAATGGTCTTGCAGGTTCTGCAATATTGATTTCAAACACTGCAGCAGCAGTTGCAATGATTACATGGGTGATTTTGGATATTATAAAACTTGGAAAACCAACTGTATTGGGTGCTATTACCGGTGTAGTTGCAGGTCTTGTTGCAATCACACCTGCAGCAGGTTTCGTTCCATTGTCAGGATCAATTGTAATTGGCATAGGTGCAGCATTGATTTCATATTATGCAATTTACAATCTCAAGTCAAGATTTGATTATGATGACGCTTTGGATGTATTTGGTGTTCACGGTCTCTCTGGAGTCTGGGGTCTTATTGCTACAGGATTGTTTGCATCTCCAGCAATCAATGGGGTTGCAGGTTTATTCTATGGAAATCCCGGTCAATTGACTGTTCAGCTCATAAGTGTTGTGGCTACAGCAATCTACACATTTGCAATAAGTTTCATAATTGCAAAGGTTCTTGATAAAGCTTGTGGATTAAGAGTGGAAGACAAGGAGGAAATCGGAGGATTGGATTCCTACCTACACGAGGAATCTGGTTACAGATTATAATAAAAAGGTTTAAGATTTTATTTTAAGATTTTATTTTAAGATTTTATTTTAAAATTTTATTTTAAGATTTTATTTTAAGATTTTATTTTAAGATTTTGTTTTTTAAAATTTTTAGTATGTTTATTAAGTCAAATAAAATTTTAAAAATTCTTTAAGTATATGTATTATTTCAAATAAAGATTTAAACAGAGGGATTTTATGAAAAGAATTATTGCAGTAATCCGTGAGGAAATGTTTGAAAACGTTAAAAGAGCATTGCTGGAAGCGGGTTGTGAAGGTATGAACGTTTCTGAAGTTAAGGGAAGAGGAAGACAATTAGGCGTAAAGGAATCTTATAGAGGCTCAAGCTATTGTATTGATCTTATTCCAAAAACTCGTGTTGAATTGATTGTTAATGAGGATGACCTTGAAGACATTTTATCAATTCTTATAGAAAGTGCACGTACAGGTGAAGTCGGAGACGGTAAGATATTTGTTTCAGATGTGGAAGAGGTAATACGTATTAGAACTGGTGAAAGAGGTTCTGATGCTGTATAATTTTTGATTATTCTAATCAGAAATTTATTTCTTCTTTTCTTTTTTTATTTTTTAAGTATTTCAATTTTTTATAATTAACTAATTAGTTTTTATTAAAATTAGTTTATTGTTATTTCTTTTTTTAATATTTTCATTAAAATTACCTATTTTATTTTTCAATTTTAATTTATTAATTGTCTACTAAACTTTATATATTTTCCTAATTTTTCTTAATTTAATGTTTAAAAAATAGCCTATTTTTTAATTTAGATAAAAATTATTTTCTGAATTAATTTTTAAATTTAATTTTTTCATTGTTTTTTGAAAATAATTACTTTTTTTAATGAAAATTTATTTTGTAGTAATAATTTTTCATTTTTTTAGTATTAACCTTTATATATTATTAAAAACAAAATATTATTAACTATTAATTAGTATTAGTTTATTCAAATGCCAAATATTTAAGAGATTAATTATTTGGCAAATATTTTAGTTAATATCTAATTTTAGTTAAGATTTTTAAAATTTAAAAAAATTAAGGAGTGTTTTTATGTCTGAAGTAGGTCAAACAGTCATTAAGACTATTATTACTTTAGTAACTACTGCTTTCGGTTTAGTTGCTGGTTTAGCATGGAACGATGCTATTCAAACATTAATTGAATCTGTAATGGGTGCAGGAGACGCACTTACCGGATTATTCATTTATGCAATTGTAGTAACTATTATTGCAGTAGTAGTAACCATTATCCTTGCAAGAATTGCAGGTAAAATGGGTGTAGAATTAGACGAATAAGTTTAATCTTGTTCATTTTTAGATTATTTTTTTAAATAATCTATTTTTTTTATTTTTTTAAACCTTTTTTATATTTATTTTTTTATTTTAAAGCTTTTTTTAGTTATTTTTTATTCTTAAGCTTTTTTTAAATCTTTTTTTAGCAATAATTTTTTATTAAAATCTTTTTTTAAATACTATTCTTGAATAATATATTTTTTTAATCTTTTTTTAGAAATTTTTAAATTTTAATTAATTTTTTTTTACTTATTTTATGCCGTTTTTTTTTAAAATTCCATTTTACTTATTGGAGCTGTTTTTTTTTAAAATTCCATAAAAAACTTTTAACTATTTATAAAGTAATTTACATAAATATAAAGTGATAAGTGATTAATCAAAATTTATTCAAAAACAATTCTTTAGGAATCAAATATGATAGTATTAAACAAAAGAAAAAAGTCTTGGGAATTATATCCTATAGGAAGTCCGAAGGGCGCTTTAAATACAAAACGTGACCCTGAATTTATTGGAGTCTTGAAGTTCAATAGGGATGAGGAGGACAATCTCATCATAAAGCGTTTTGTTGTTAAGGATGATAAGGAAGACAAGCTTTACCCTCCTTCAAAGGCATTGAACCTATTAAGGTCTCAGGCTGTTTTCTTGGCACAGAAGGATAAGGAAATGGAGACATTCCTTGAACAGAACAATGTAAAGGTCAGATTTACAAACATCTGCCAGCATTGTAGTTATGAAGGTCAGGTAACCATAATCAACAAGGATTTCTCCTACCGTTATCATGACCAGCTGATTTGCAAGTCCTGTGCCGAAGACACTATCAAGAGGGAGCTTCAGCTTAGAGGCTATGACAAGAAGGTATTTAGGAACTTTAAGAAGGTTTTAGACAAGACAGGTACATTGGACACAGTCTTGGAAATGCTTTCCCCAAGGTTTGATCCCCTAAAGCATTCAGACTTGACCCTCTTTGACAATATTGAAATCAAGGAGGACAAGATTCCTCAGGTTCCAATCAGAAGGCTAAAGCTTCCAAAGGAATTCAAGGATGTAATACTTAAGGATAAGAACCAATATCTGCTTCCTGTACAATTTTTGGCAATTCGTGCAGGTCTTTTGAGGGATAAGAATCTTCTTGTTGTTTCAGCTACAGGCAGTGGAAAGACCTTGGTTGGAGAGCTTGCAGGGGTTCCAAAGGCATTGAACGGTAAGAAATTCCTCTTTTTGACCCCCCTTGTTGCACTTGCAAACCAGAAATACAGGGACTTTAAAAAGAGATATGAACCTCTCGGTCTCAAGGTTGCAATTAAGGTAGGTATGAACAGAATCAAGGCAAAGGGTGAGCTTAAGTTACCTGATTCAAACATTGCAGATGCAGACATTGTTGTAGGTACCTATGAGGGAATCGATTTTCTAATAAGATCCGGAAAATCCCATCTTCTGAATGATTTGGGCCTTGTCCTTATAGATGAAATCCATACAATCTCAGATGAGGAAAGGGGTCTTAGGTTAAACGGTTTGATTAAGCGTATTGAACATATTTTCCCAAACACTCAAGTGATAGGTTTGTCTGCAACCATTAAAAATCCAAAGACCTTGGCCCATGATTTCAATATGGATCTGGTTCAGTATAAGGAGCGTCCTGTACCTCTTGAAAGGCATATAATATTTGCAAGGGGAGATATTCAAAGAAGGCTTCTAATGAGAAAATTGGTTCACAAGGAATTTTACACCCAATCATCAAAGGGTTTCAATGGTCAAACCTTAATATTTACCAATTCAAGAAGAAAAACCCATAAGATTGCTAATTTCCTATCAAACAAGGGAATAAGCGCTTCAGCATATCATGCAGGATTGTCCTACTTCAAGAAGGAAAAGATAGAAAAGGACTTTTCAAAGGGCAAGATTGCTGCTGTTGTAACAACAGCTGCCCTTGCAGCAGGTGTGGATTTCCCAGCTTCACAGGTAATTTTTGAATCATTGCTGATGGGCAATAAGTGGATTTCTCCAAATGAATTCTCACAGATGTTGGGAAGGGCTGGAAGGCCTAGCTATCATGACAGGGGTTTGATTTATCTAATTCCTGAAATAGGCAATGAGTTTGATGGTGAAAGTGAAGAGGCAATGGCATTGGACTTGCTTGAAAGTGGAGTGGAGGACATTTTTGTAGACTATACTGAGGAAGGATCCCTTGAACAGATACTTGCTGATATATCATCAGAGTCATTAAGGAAAGTTAGGGATGTTCGTGAATTCTATAAAAATATTCCGGTTCCAATGGATATAGACACAGCTCTTGACGAACTTATTGACAAGAAGGCAATTGATGTATATTCTGATGGTACAATAGAGGTTACAAGATTTGGAAGGGCAGTTGCCATGTCATTCTTGTCTCTCAGTGATGGGGTTATCATTAAGGAATCAATGGAAAATAGGAATTACTTGAATCAGTACTATAAGAAGCCATTCTTTAAGACAAACCTTAAGGAACTTCATAAGATTTCAAATAGGATAGATAATGAGAATGATGAAATAGCGAAGAAAAACATTAGGGTTCAAAATAGATTGAATGCTAATAAAAATGAGGAATTTGAGGAAAAAAAGACTAAGAAGTCTAAAAAGACTAAGAAGTCTAAAAAGAATAAAAAGAATAAAAAGGATAAAAAGGATAAAAAGGATAAAAAGGATAAAAAGGATAAAAAGGATAAAAATATTAAGAAGTCTAAGAAGAATAGTAAAAAAGGCAAAACTTTAAAATCCGATTCTAAAAAAGATAAAAATAATAAGGAATCTTCTAAAAAGAATAAAAATCAAAATAAATCTGATAAAAAATCTAAGAAGAATTCTAAGAAGGATTCTAATAATTCTAAGAAGGATTCTAATAAATCTAAGAAGGATTCTAATAAGAAAAATAAAAAGGAGAATAATTCTAATAAAGGTTCTAAAAAGGATTCTAAGGATTCTAATAAGATGAATAAAAAGGAGAATAATTCTAATAAAGGTTCTAAGAAAGATTCTAAAAAGGGTTCTGCTAATAAAAATAAAGATAATAAGTCTAATAAAGGTTCTAAAAAGGATTCTAAAAAGGATTCTGCTAATAAAAATAAAGATAATAAGTCTAAAAAAGATTCTAATAAAGGTTCTAATAAAGGTTCTAATAAAAGTTCTAAAACTAAAGACTCTAAAAAAGAAGATAATAAAGATTCCAATTTAAAAACAAATTCTAATTATAAAAAAGAGTCTAAAAAGGATTATGGATCTATTAATCAGTCTTCCAATTATAAAGTCATGTATGAAAAGAAGATTGACTTGAAGAAAAGTAAAAAGTCTAAAAAGGGTGGAATTGATTTGGATTCAGACATTTATGTTTCTAAAATTGAGTTTAGGAAGAATATTTTTAGGGACATTAATGAAAAAATGACTAAAAAGGAAGTTAATTCAAATAATTTGCTTAAAGTACAATCAATTGCTATGGATTTGGAATTGTTTGAAAATGCTTATTTGGCTCCAGTTGTTCATAAACAAATTGTCGCAGCATTGAAAATGAACTTCTCAACTCGTTTATTCTCTGAATCAACATTGGATATTATCTCTTCTGGAGAATCCATTGTTAAATTGGATAAGAAATTCCAGGATGCCCTAATTAAGCTTCAATCTGATTTCCTACGTTGTGATTGTGTGGAAAGGCCATTTTGTGATTGCTTGCAAAGGGGAATTTCCTATTATATTCTAAATCAGAGATTAAATAAAAGGGATCCTATCGATATTTCAAAATCCCTATTGAAGGAATATCAAATTCAGGCATATCCTGGAGATATTTTCTCATGGCTGGATGCCTATGTAAGAAATCTGGATGCGATTAAAAGGGTTGCTCAGGCATTTGGAGAAAAGGAGATTGTTAAAGAGGCAGACAATTTAATCAAGATTATTGAAAAGGGAAAATAACTTAAAAAGATTACAGATTATGAAGAAGATTGCTTTTATGATGGTTTGCCTGATGACCATGCTGTTTGTTTCTAACAACACCTTTGCACAGGACAAGAAGAATCCTTTCATCGGCTCATGGTTGGCTACTGCCAGCACTCCAATGGGTGAATCAGAGATGACTATCGTGTTTGAGGAAAATGATGGCAAGATTACAGGTTACATGACCGCAGAGGCTATGGGTGAAGAGAAGATTGAATGCGAAGACATCAACACAGAGAAGGCTGACGAGATTTCTTTCACTTTCTATACAGCTATGGCAGGTATGAACATCGATGTATATCTCACTCTGGATGGTGAAAATGCTGCCAAAGGTGCTATGATGGGTCAATTCCCAATTGAGGCAAAACGCAAATAATCAAGAATAAGACTCAAATATTGAGAGGGACACGCTCAACTAAGGGCGTGTCTTTCTATTATCACCTATCATGAAAGACTACCCAGACAAGATGACAGCCGAAGAGGCACGAAGGTTCGGCGATGACGTGATGAACATTGTGTCACAGATTCCCCATGGCAAGGTCACTACCTACGGAACTATTGCAGCCTTGGCAGGCTGGCCCAGCCATGCCCGCATGGTAGGACGTACATTGCGCTACACCCTTGGCGCCGAGCAACTACCCTGCCACCGTGTTGTAAATAAGGAGGGTCGCACAGCTCCCGGATGGTCACAGCACCACCCCCTGCTGGAGGCAGAGGGTGTCAGTTTTAAGTCAAACGGCCATGTAGATATGGACAAGCATTTCTGGGATCCGTCAGGTCGGGCGAAAACATAACTGCCAGGGGCTTGTGTAAGCTTAATCGTGGTGTTGCCAAGCTTTAGGCATCAGCTTTGCTGGGCGATAGTAAGCAAGATGTCACCTTTCTGCAGTTCAAGGCGGCCATTAGGAACAATA
>NZ_CALCYR010000058.1 GCF_937906425.1 uncultured Methanobrevibacter sp.
ATTTTTTTTAGAGTTTTTTTAGATAAACTTAATTTTATTTATTTTTTTTAGAGTTTTTTTAGATAAATTTAATTTTATTTATTTTTTTTTAGAGTTTTTTTTAGATTAAATTTAATTTTTTTATTTTTTTTAGAGTTTTTTTAGATAAATTTAATTTTATTTATTCTTTAAGGATTTCTTCGCTTTTTCTAGCTATTTCCTTTAGTTGTTCTATTGTCTTTTCGTCCAATTCGCTGATTCCAACTTTTTCTTCCCATTCTTCAAGGTCTTCTTTTAATAAAACAGCTAGTTTTTCTCCCTTTTCAGTTGTTTTTATTTTGTACTTTCTTCTATTGTTTTTATCAACAATCCTTTCAACATAATCTTCGTCTTCCAGTTTTCTAAGTGCTTTAGCTATTGTTCCCTTGCTTTGTCCAAATATATTTGCCAAATCCTCTTGTGAAAGGTTTTTTCTTTTATGAATTTCAATCAGGTAGCGGCTTTCATAGGCCATATCTGATTTTGGATTTTTAAGGGAATAATTTAGTCTGTTTTTTGATATATTATGGATTAATGCAATAAAGGGCATCATGTCATATTTATCTATTGAATTGTCTTTTTCCATCATGTTTTCATCTTTCTTTAGTTCCTGGTTTTCAACCATAGGTATTGGGTATTTTTCCCGGTTTTCAAGCACATATATTTGGCATTTTTTCTGTTTTTTTCAATTTTATATTGGGCTTTTGGATATATAAATGTTTCCTAGGAAACTGTTTATCAGTAAACATTTAAAAATTTTAAATTATGTGGAGGTGATGAATTTTTTTTATTTTGAGTTGTGGAGGGTGTTGTATGTTTTATTATTGGATAAGATAAAATAAGCAAGCTAAAAATAAAAAAGTAAAAAATATTAAAAATCAGATTTTTATAGTTAATTAAGGGAATTCCCATTAATTATTCTTTAATGTAATCTGATTCTAAAATCAATTCGTTTTTCTCATTTTTTAATCTGTCTTGGATTGTGTTTTCAAAGTCTTCAGCTTCTATGTCTTCTATTGAAACACTTATTGCCTCTTTTGGTATTCCTATTTTTTCAACAATTGTATTTTTCAGTTCTTTAGCCATTTTGTTTTTTAATTCGTCGTCTCTTCCTGGATATAAACTTACTTGTATATGTGGCATATTTTCACATCCTTTAATTTTTATAATATTATTATTTTGTTTAAAATATAAAATATTTCGCATATGCTAATTAAATAATTGTTAACTTTTGCTTTTGAATAAATGGATTTTTTATAAATTTTCTTTCAAAATATTTATTTTTAAGAAGTCAAAGGATAATTAAAAAGCATAAACTTAGTGTTTGCTTATTCTTATTCAATCTTTAAGCTAATTAAACTTAAATATTTATAAAAATTAATATATTACCATGACTTTCATGAATAATAATGCAAACATAAAACAGTTTCAATGGATTAAATTCATTAATGAAAATTCAGATGATGATCATGTAATTTCAAAGATTTCAATTGTACTTCGCCGTGACAAAATTGAGGCTCCTTATTATATGATAACAAAAATCAGGCTCTCCACATGTATTGATAGGGCAGAGAATGGACTTATTCATGCAATGGATACATTAAACCATCAGAGAATGTATAATTTAACTGAAGAAAAGTTTAATGAAATTAAATCATTGATTCTTGATATCTTCGATAAGGATGAGTTGAAAATCCTTAATGATGGTGATGAGATTAAGATAGATTTAATGTCCAAGGATGATGATGAATTTAAAGACCTTTATAAAAAATATGGTGAACTTTTCAATAGGATAGATGTTCTGATTGATTAAAAGTATGTTCTGTTCTATTTAATCGTCAATTTCAAGGCTGAAGAGTTCAGCGGTCTTTTGTGAAATTGAAACCCCCTCATCATGTAAGCTTATTTCTCTTTTTTTTTGTTGTGGGTGTGTTAAAGTCTTAAAGATTTTTTTATTCTCAAGGGGAGCTTAAAATCATGACTCCTCCTCATTTTATTAATTCTTAATTTCTTATTTAAATCAATTTTTGTTGTTTGTTTTTTATTTGCCAATCTATTTCTTCGATATTGTTTTCCTTTAGGAATTCATTGGCTAGTTTGAAGTGATTGGATCCGAAAAATCCTCTTCTTGCTGAGAATGGTGAAGGGTGTGAGGATATTAAAACCAGATGCTTTGGATTATTGAGCAATTCCTTTTTCAATTCTGCCTGTTTTCCCCATAGGAGAAAAACAATGGGACTCTCCTTTTCATTCAGGATTTTTATTACATTGTCTGTAAATGTCTGCCATCCACATTTGCTGTGGGAGTTTGCATTTCCTTCTTCCACTGTAAGGACGGTATTAAGCAGGAAAACTCCCTGTTTTGCCCATGATTCAAGACATCCTGAATCTGGAATTGGGTAGCCGTATTCAGTTTCTATTTCCTTGAATATATTTTTAAGGGATCTTGGAATTGGATGGCCTTTAGGAGTTGAGAATGCAAGTCCATGAGCCTGACCCTCCTCATGATATGGGTCCTGACCTAGGATAACTACCTTTACATTATCAATGGGGCATAGTTTGAAAGCGTTGAATATTTCTTCCTTTGGAGGATAAATTGTTTTTGCATTGTATTCTGCATCTACAAAGTCTTTTGTTTTTTGGAAATATTCCTTTTCAAATTCCTCTTTTAAAACTTTATCCCAACTGTTTCCAATCATAAAATCACTTAATTGCTAATTTTAATGTGTTTTGTGTTTAATTCAAGTTTTTTTATATTTTAAATAATTTTTGAGCATTTCTTGTACTTATCTCTATGATTTCTTCTTCTTTTAAATCTAATTCTTCTGCCAATTTTTTAATTATGTATTTTAAGTTTAATGGAGTGTTTCGCTCTCCTCTTTTTTCTTCAGGAGCCATATATGGAGAGTCTGTTTCAAGGAGTATGTGATTTATATCAATTTCCTGAATCATCCTCTTAATTTTCTTATTGTTTTTATGGGTTATTGTTCCTCCAATTCCAATGTAGAAACCTAATTTAATAAATTCCCTTGCCATTTCAGCTGAACCCTGGTATGAGTGCAATGATCCTTGAAGATTATGTCTTTTTAAAATCTCATAGGTGTCCTGCATTGCCTTTCTGGAATGAACTATCACTGGAAGTTTATGCTTTTCTGCAAGATTCAGCATTTTTCCAAACAATTCCTTTTGTCTGTCCTTATTGTCCTTTCTATCATAATAGTCAAGGCCTATTTCTCCAACAGCTATTACCTTGTTGTTATTTAGTTGATTGTCTAATAATTGAATCTCTTCTTCGCTGATTTCATCTGCAAGGGTGTAAAAATAGCCTAAGGCAGCATGAACATTCCCATATTTCTCTGATAGTTTCAATACTTCCTCATTGCTTTTGGAATCTGTGCCATTTAAGATTATGTCTATGTCCTCTTTTGCAGCTTTTCTTATTATGTCCTCTGCATTTTCCATTTCACTGCTGTAAATGTGGCAATGTGTGTCTATTATCATATGATTTCTACCTTATGAATTTTGTTTTTGGCTTTGTTTTTTCTCTTTAATTTCAGCATATACTGCACCAATACCTAGAAATTGAGTTGCCAATAGGAATAATTTCAGTGCAATCTTCCATACATAGTCTAAAATACTTACTGGAATTGTCAAATAGCTTAATGATGAAAAAATAACTAAAGCTAGAATAATAAGGGTGTAATCCTTTGTATAATGTCTCCACCCTAAAGTGTCAATGTCTCTTTTAATTTCTGCAAATTTGAATGCAGTTAAAATACTTCCTGTATCTGCAAGTCTGGCAATTGCAATTTCCATAAAGAAACTGGTAATATAAAAGAGAATGGATCCCAGTACAAGAAAAATCAATGTATGGACAGGATTATGTGAATATAATAAGTTTAATGTATTGGGCAAATCAAGTAGCATGTCTTCCAATTCAAAAGTTGGAAAATTAAATGGAGAGCATACAAAATCCAAAATAGATCCTTGAATGAATAGATAAATATTAAAGACAATTATGGATTTCACTCCCAAAACTAAAACATCTTTAATCAATATCTTAGGCAGTCTAACACCCTGGTTTATTCTATCGCGGGTGATTGTCATTCCATAACCTGTTGTTATTGTGGGAATTATAAAAAATTCTAGAAGTCTCCAAGATTTAGGGAACATATAATAGTAATTGGAAGTAAAATTCAATATACAAAGCAATATTATGACAAATAGGAAAAATGGCTTGTTGTATGTGCAATAATCCCAAACTTTTTTCATTTTAATCAATGGCATATTAATCCTCATTTATATATTTTTAAATATGAATAATAAATTTAACTAATTTAATGTTTAATTTAAAATTTTTATGCCTTTCTTTCTGTTAAATCTTTCACGGATTTTTGAATTTATTTTTATTGAATTTTGTTCTTTTATGGGGTCTTGAATTAAAATTTTGTTGGGTTTTGTTTTTTTTTATGGGTTTTGAATTTATTCTTATTGAAATTTGTTCTTTTATGGGGTTTGAATTAAAATTTTGTCTGAAAATTCAGTTCATCCAAATTCTTAAAAATCAAGTTTATGAAAATCAAGTAAAAGTCTTGCATTAGTTTTTTATTCTTATAAGTCCAAGTATTATATATAATAATTTTGGTGAGTGGAATGGATAATAAGTTTTCAAGAACAGAAATGTTGGTTGGAAATGAGGGAATGGAGAAATTAAAGGACTCCAAGGTAGCTATTTTTGGTCTTGGAGGTGTAGGCTCTTTTGTATGTGAAGGGCTTGCAAGAAGTGGAATAGGTAATTTTATTCTGGTGGATTATGACAAGGTTGATGAAACAAACCTTAACAGACAAATTATTGCAACAGTGGATACAATTGGCCAAAACAAGGTTGATGTGATGAGGGAAAGAATCCTGTCAATCAATCCTGAAGCAAATATTGAAACCTATCCTGAATTTTATTTGGCCGATTCTGAAATAGATATAATTACAGATGACTTGTCCTATGTTGTTGATTGTGTTGATACCATAATGGCAAAGATTGCAATCATATCCAAATCCAAGGAAGCAGATGTTCCAATCATTTCTTCAATGGGGACTGGAAACAAGTTGGATCCAACTCTCTTTGAAGTGGCTGACATTCATGAGACTTCAGTATGCCCCCTTGCTAGAATCATGAAAAAGGACCTTAGAAAAAGAAATATAAAGGATGTTAAGGTTGTTTATTCTAGAGAACATCCAATAGACACCAAGAATTGTGAAATAAATAAGAATGCTAAATTTTTGGTCAATGGTACCGTTTCTTTTGTTCCATCAGTTGCAGGTTTGATAATTGCAGGTGAAGTTATAAAGGACATTCTTCACATCGGAAAAAGTAAGATAGGTTAATTAAGTGCTTGTTTGATTAAAAAAAGTAGTTTTAATGAGTTATTTTACTTAATTTTTTATTAATTATTTTTATTTTTTTAAAAAGTTTATTTTTTTATTTATTTTAAATTTTTTATTAATTATTTTTATTTTTTAAAAAGGACTATTCTTATTTTATTAAAAAATCATTTAAATTTTTATTTTTATAATTAATAAAAAATTTTATTTTATAAAAAATTAATTATTTAATTTTTATTTTAAAAAAGAAAAAAAGAAAAAGGTTTTGGTTTATTTTTAAACAATTATTGTTGTTTTTATTGTAAAAAAAAGAAAATAAGAAAAAGGTTTTGGTTTATTTTTAAACAATTATTGTTGTTTTTATTTTAAAAAGAAAGAATTGCTTTATTAATTTAATTTTAAAAAAAGAAAAAAGAATAAGAATTGGTTTATTTAAAACCAATCTTTAGAGGATTCAATAATTTCATCAACGATTATTGGTGCAGAACCAATATAAGTATGAGGATCCATGATTCTTTCAACGTCTTCTTTTGTTAGGAATTTACTTGCGTCAGGATCTTCAAGGATTAGGTCTGCAAGGAGTAATTTTTCCTTATTTGCCTTGATTGCATTCTTTCTGGCTACTCCATAAGCGGTTTGTTTACCCATTCCAGCTCTGGTAAGTTCTGCCATCAATCTTTCTGCCATGATTAATCCATTTGTGAAATTCAAGTTTCTTTCAATGTTTTCATCATAGAAGATGAGATTGTTCATTAACTTGATTGTAAGATTGAGAATATAATCTGTAAGAATACAGCTTTCAGGGAACATGATTCTTTCACAGGATGAGTTTGTCAAGTCCCTTTCGTGCCAGAGAGGGTTGTTTTCCATTGCTGCATTTACATATGATTTTACAATTCTTGCAACACCGCAGATTCTTTCAGCAGTAATAGGGTTCATTTTATGTGGCATGGTACTACTTCCGACTTGCTTTTCAGGGTCAAAGTATTCGCCTAACTCTTGAATTTCAGTTCTTTGCAGGTTTCTAACTTCAAGAGCTATTTTGCTAAGTGTGGTAGCAATATTAGCAAGGGTTGCAATGAATTCCACATGATTGTCCCTTTGCAAGACCTGATTTGTGATTGGAGCCGGTTTCAATCCTAGAATTTCAGACACTTTCTTGTGGATTTTCCAGCCGTCCTCTCCAAGCGCTGCAGTTGTTCCAACTGCCCCGTCCATCATACCAAGACATACATTGTCCTTTGCATGTTGCAATCTGTCATATTGTCTGTGAAGTTCATCAGCCCAAATTGCAAATTTCATACCATATGTGGTTGGAAGTGCATGTTGACCATGTGTACGGCCGATACAAACTTTTGTCTTGTTTTCTTCAGCTAATTTGAGTATGATTTTAGTTAGTCTTTCGATTTTTTCCTCAAGGACTTCAATGGAATCTTTTAAAAGTAAAGAGTTTGAACTGTCTACAATATCGTTAGATGTTGCTCCAAAATGAACATATTCTCCAGCTTCACCTTCACAGACTTCACTTAATCCTTTGGAAAGGGATGCGATATCGTGTTTGGTTTCAGCCTCGATTTCACTTACACGTTCCAAGGTAACATATTCAATACTTGCTTTAGCCTTGATTTCATCTGCATATTCCTTTGGAATGATTCCAAGTTCTCCTTCTGCTTGAGCCAATGCAGATTCAATGTCTAACATTCTTTGTTGCTTGTTTTCCTGTTCCCAGATTCTTTTCATTTCTGGAGTTCCATATCTAAATTCAATTGGATGTATTGCCATTTAAACTCTCCTTATTATGGATAATTAATAATTTTGATTCTTTCTAAATATTTTTAAAATTGCATTGATTTTCTAGAAATTTAAAATTCATTTATTGATTTTAATATTTCTAAAATTTATATATTTAGATATACAATTGTATTTTTGAATTTTAGATTAAATATATTTTATTAATTTTTATATGATTTTTTAAAAATCTTTTAAAATAATTTCATTTTTTCTAAAAACTTATTAATTCCAAACTAAATATTATTATTAGAATTGTATGATTATCAAAATTCTAAATTAATATTGATATAAATTGTTTTGATTATTTAAATTTTGAATTGAATTTTGATATAAATTGTTTTTATTATTCAAAAATTATTTTTAAATGAAGTTTTGTTTAATTATTATTAGAAGTATTGTTATAGGTTGTTTTTATTTTTCAAAAATTATTTTTAAATGAAATTTTGCTTAATCTAATAATTGCTTAAATCTTAGGTAGTAGGAGGATAATGATTATGGATTTTAACATTACTGATTTTAATGTTCGTTTAAGAACTATCAAAATTAGGGAATTAATAATTGCATGTATAATTGCCTTTGTTTTTACACTATTTATTGATGAACTAACAAGTCCTTTAATGGATATTTATGATGATTTAATTATGGTCAGTTTTCTTTTGGTTTTATTTTTGTTTTTCATTTATGCATTAAGGGGAACAACTGGTCTTTCCAATAATTTTCATAATCTATTTGAGAATGGAAACGCTCGAGAAATTATTTATGTAATGGTAATTAATTTGCTCTTTGCATTTTTTATCACAGCAATGTTTTCAAGTTTGGATGTGGTTATTGCTGCCTTTGATCCTGAATGGGTAACAAGTCTTGATTTTACTCCATCGGCAATAGATCCAGGAGTCTTTATTCTTGAAGCTATCGGTTCTGTAATTGTTGCTCCTATAATTGAGGAATTGATATTCAGGGGAATTTTGTTTAATAGGTTTAAAATCAGAATAGGCATACTTCCAGCTATTGTTCTTTCTTCATTCCTATTTGCAATAGGGCATGAATTTGGTGGAATGACAAGCGCATTTGTATTTGGTATGTGTATGTGTGTCTTATACATTAAGACAGACAATATTCTAGTGTCAATGTCTGTACACTTTCTGAATAATCTTATATGTGTTTTTCTAGATTTCTTCCCAGTAGATGGATTTTTATTCCAAATGCCTTTTTTACCGATTACTTTAATCGTTTCCATGGTTTCAGGCATTTTGATAATTGTTTATTTATATCAGGAGATTAAGAAGATTAGGGGAAATAGTCCAGTTTAGTATATTTTCTATTAATTCTTCTTTTTTTTACTTTTTTTTAATATTTTTAATATTTTTAATATTTTTAATATTTTTATTCTTTTTAACTCTTTTTAAGCCTTATTTTTAATTTTTACTTATTTTTTAGTAGTATTATTAATTTTTTTATTTTATTTTGTATTGTTTTTTTAATGAAATTATTAATTTTTTTATTTTATTTCTAGTTTTTTAATTAAACTATTAATTTTTTCATTGATTTTTTTACAAATTTTTAAAAAAATTCAATTTTTTAATGATAATTAGAAACATTTATATAATAAGTAATATAATTTTAACATATGGAATATATTTTTAACATTTGAATTGTTTTTTTTAAAATCAATTTGCTTTTTGGAGATTTTTAAAATTGATTCCATTTATAAAATATATTTGTTTTGAGTGGTCATATGAAAACAATTATAAAAGATTTGCGGCAGGAAGTTAAGATGAGTCAGAGAGAGTTGGGAGACTCTGTAGGGGTAACTCGTCAAACGATCAATGCTTTGGAAAATGGTCGTTATAATCCATCTTTGCTTTTAGCCTATAATATTACAAAAGTTTTAAATGAACGTTTTCACAAGGGAAATGTGGATAATTACTTCACAATAGAAGAAGTTTTCCTTTTAGATGAAAAGTTCGACGATGGGGATGATTAAATGATTTTAGATATTTATAAGGATGCTTTGGAGTATTCCTATCAAAGTTTATCCACCTTGTTGAAATTAGGGGTGCTGTTTTTATTAAGCTTCTTGATTATACCGATCTTTTTGGTTTATGGATATGATTATAGAGTTACATTAAAGGCTGTTAACGGCATGATTGGCGGTTCTGATGGATTGCCTGAGTTTACCGATGCAATTGGAATGTTGATTGAAGGAGTAAAGGTTCTTATTGTCAATTTGATTTATATGTTAGTTCCTTTCCTTCTTTTCATGGTAATTATGGCTATTGCAGGAAACCTTCAAGGTACTGGAGCTGCAGCTGTTCTTATTATAGGATTTATAATAGTATTTGCCATTTCAGTCATTGCTTATCTAATGAGTAAAATGGCTATTGCACATATGGCTGTAAATGAGGGATCTCTTTCAAAAGCATTTGCAATTAAGGAATTGTATGAAATTATATCTTCCATTGGATGGTTAAGAGTAATTGGTACTTATATTGGAATTATTGTTTTAAGCGTAATTTTAACCAATATTGTTTACTGGGTAATTGGTTTTATATTCACTGCTTTAGGATTCTCAACTGCTGTTTTAGGTGCAGGAGGATATATTTCCGGCGGCATTATGGGCTTTGGAATGATTCTTTCAGTACTTATAATGATGTTTATTGTAGGACCATTCCTACACATCCTGGACGCTAGAGCAACTGGTTTGCTTTATAATCTTCATTAATTGATTATTTATTAGCTTGTTTGCTTTATAATCTTCATTAATTGAGCATTTATTTAGACTGGTTTGATTTATAATCTTCATTAAATAAGATTTAATAAGTAATGGTGATATGTAATTGAGTATAAGTTTATTCTTTTGTATGGGTGTGTATTCAGTTTTAATTGATTATGCTCTTATCTTAGGGTGTGTAATGATTTTTTTATCTTTTTATTTTAGGTGATAATATGGGTAGTATTACAGATACTGTAACCGAAGGATTAAAATATCCATTTAATGACGGTAAAAAGGTATTGGTCTTTGGATTGTTCTTCACAATTTTAAACATCATATTTTTGGCTATGGAATATCTTAGTTATGCAAGTTTAAAGGAATTTGAGGCAAGCAATGTAACAATAAATCTAATTCCTCAAGTTTCAAGCACAAATTCAATATTTATTTGCCTATTGGCAATATTTGGCCTTGTGGTTTTAATTTATATCCTTGGTTATAATTATGATGTAATTAAATTTTCAATTGAATCTAAAAAGGAGCTTCCTGGCTTTTCAAATCCTGTTGAAAGACTTAAAAATGGATTGAAATATTTAATCTGTGTTGTGGCTTATTTGATTTTGCCAACAATCCTATTTGCTCTTGGTTTAATGTTGGGCGTTAATAACAATGTAGGTGCAGCGGTTAATAATATTGGGCTCCTCTTGATTGGAATTTCAGTTGTTTTATTCATTTTTGTATACTTTTTGGAAATAATGGCAGTATCTAATTTGATAAAGAATGATAAATTTTCAGCTGCTTTTGACTTTAAAGGAATCTTAAATCTTATTTCAAATCTTGGATGGGTAAGATTCATTGGCGGTTTAATATTTTTAACAATCATTCAGTTTATTATTGTAATGTTTTGCAATATAATCATTTCAATTATTTCCAATTTGATTGGAATCGCATTTTCAAGTGCTTTGATTGCAGTTGTTTTAAGTATGATTTTAATGGGATTGATTGTTAATCCATTCATTAATATCTTTGTTTCCAGAGTATATGGATCTTTTTACAGAGCAGCCAATGGAGAATTAATGAATTTTGAATAATTCTTCATTCTTTCTTTTTTTATTTTCATTTAACTTATTTTCTTATTTTATTCTTATTTTCTTATTTATTTCTTTTTTATTCTTTTTTTATTCTTATTTTATTTTTATTTTATTCTTATTTTCTTATTTTATTCTTATTTTATTCTTTTTTTAATTATTTGGGCTCTTTTAGTTAATTAAAAGTTTAGTGAATGCTAATCAGTTTTCACTAGTTATTTTAATCAATTTCAATCAATTCCTCTAATGATTTATACAATTCTTCTAAAACAGAATGAATTCTATTTCCAATATAGATTTTAGGTTCTACATTTACTCCATAGCTATTGATTGACTTGTTTTTGTATTCAATTTCAATTTTCCAATTAAACCCTCCATCTAAATTGCATGCTTCATAAACTTCTTCCAAATCCCAAATTGCTATTTTTTCCAGATTTTCCCAAAAGTCAATCCATTTTTCTTCTTTTATCTCTTCTACATTAATTATTTCTGGATTTGGATTATTTACAAGCAATTGATTTCCTATTAATTTAATTGATTTGGAACTTCCATTTGCATTTGCGTATTTTACTTCCAGAACTTCAGGAACATATTCGTTTTTCATAGTTTATATTTAGGTTTATATATTATATTAAACAATCTTAATTTAACAATAAATTTTCATGTTTTTTAAAAAAGTTTTTTAAGTTTTTAAGTTTTTAATTTTTTTAAGTTTTTTGAACTTTTCATGTTTTTTGAAAGGTTTTTAATTTTTTAAAATTTTAAACCTAATAAAAATGATTTAATTTAAGTAAATTTTAGGATATTTTTTTAAATTTTAAACCTAAATAAAAATGATTTAATTTAAGTAAATTTTAGAGTAAAAGTGATTTTTATGGTTAATTTAAATGATTATTTGGATAATTTATCTTTAGTTAAAGTTTTGTCCTTCTTTTTGCTTCTTATTCTCGTTTTAACCTTAATTCCACTTTTATTTAACTTTTCCTTAGGAAGTCTTATTTTCAAATTGTCATTGTATGGAATTATGCTTCTGTTTTTTATTTATAAATTCAATTCTATTTCCTTTGGTGATGGACAATCTTTCTTTAAAAGTCTGAAATCCCAATATGAGTCTATTTTTAAGGTTTCTAAGTTTTATCAAATCCTCTTTATTGTTTTGGCAAATATTTTCTTTGTCACAATGATTTACTTTATTTTAAGGTATTTCTCAAGTTTAGGCTTTTTACAGTTTGATTCTTCTTTGTTCGGTGATTTTACATCATCTAGTCCATTGACTGTAATTGTTTATTTCGTGGCGATTGTAGTCCTTTCTCCAATTGTGGAGGAGCTATTGTTTAGAGGAATTTTTTTAAGAAGATTTAATAAGGAATTTAATAATCTTAATTTGGCAATCATACTTTCTTCAGTACTGTTTGGTATCTGTCATGGTTTTGGTGGAATATTGGGAGCTATTCTTTTTGGAATTTGCGTTTCAATCCTTTATGTTAAGTCAAATAATATTTTGGTTCCAATATTTGCTCACTTTTTAAACAATTTAATTTCATTCCTGCTTGCATTATTTGGACTTGAATATTTGTTTTTTAACAGTATTAGTGTAATTGTAATTTTCATTTTAGCTATTTTAACTAATTTGGTTCTATTCAGAGCTATTTTTAAGGAATGGCCTAGCAGCTTTGATTAGAATAATTCATATGATTTTAATCTAGCCTATTTTAATTTTATTCTTTTATTTTTACCTTTTATTCTAATTTTATTTTATTTTATTTTTTCATTATTCTTTTTCCATTTATAAACATAAACTATATATTATCTTAAGATTAATGTAAGATTATGTTTAAGTTTACAACAAAAGAAATAAGAGATTTAATAATTTCCTTTATTGTAATAGCATTGGGATTTGCTATTCTTTATTCCAATGGGAATTATAATGATATTCTATTTTATTTCCCAATAGTTATGGTTGGTGTAGGTGCTGGATTTATTTTCCACGAATTGGGACATAAGTTTGCAGCAATGCATTATGGATATTGGGCAGAATATCAATTGTGGCCAACAGGTTTGGTCATTGCATTATTAAGTTCCTTCTTTGGTTTTATTTTTGCAGCTCCTGGGGCGGTATACATTTATTCTCAAGGAATGGCTGAAAAGGAAAACGGCATTGTTTCCATTGCAGGGCCGATTGTTAATATTGTTCTTGGTTTAATATTTTTGGCTATTTTAAGTTCCTTCAATGGAGTTGTTACAAATGACACAGAATACATTATTGCATTGATCTCTTTGCTTGGTACTAGAATTAATTTCTTCTTGGCAACTTTTAACTTATTGCCGATTCCTCCTTTGGATGGATCCAAGGTTATATCTTGGAGTATTCCTATTTGGTTAGTGGTATTTGCAATTTCAGCTATTCTGCTTGTAGTCTATGGAGGATTTTTAGGTTAAATATTTTTAATGGGATTTATTTATAAATAAATTCTTTTTTTATTTATTTCTTTTCATTAAGGATTTTAATTATTTCTTTATTCATTTTAATTTAGATTTTTATTCATTTTAATTAAGGATTTTTATTATTTCTTTATTCATTTTATTCATGTAAATTGAAAATTTTTTGAATAATTGTTTTACAATATTTGAAAAAAGATGATTTTTAAAAACAAAAGTCTTTAATATAATAAATTATAGAAATATACAATACTTAAAAAAATCATATGTTTATAGAAATTTTTATTATTGTTTTTTAATCTTAAATCTTCTTTTTTAGGTTTAAATTGGTTTAAAACCATTACAAATTATAAAAATTTACTTAAATTTATTAAAACTTATTAAAAATTATTAAAATTAATTTATTGTGATATTATGGCAAAAAAAGATGATAAATATAGTATGCCAATGAGTGGTGCAGGTTTAGTTAGATATTTTGATGATGAAAGTGTAGGTCCAAAAGTATCTCCAGAAATTATTATTGCAATTACCGTTATTTTAGGTATCTTCTGCTTAATTTTAAGATACTCTGTATAAGTTTAATTTAGATTAATTTTAATCTATTTTACTTTTTTTCTACTTTTTTTATTTATTTTATCTAATTTTTTTTATTTAATTTTATTATTTTACTATTTATTTACTATTTATTTACTATTTATTAACTTATTTTATTTATTTAGTCTATTTACTTTATTTTTTAGTATATTTAATCAATTTAAGCTATTTTAAGTTATTTTAACTTATTTTAATTAATTTAATCAATTTTTAGCTATGGGTTATTTAAATTAATTTAAATAATAAAATTAATTTTTATAAAATTTTTTTCAATTTTTTAAAAATATTACTTTTTATATGCTCTCACAATCTTTTTTATATATTAAATCTATAACTATAATAATCAATTAATTAGTAAAAAATTAATCATTTGGTTAATGTTTTTATTATGAAAAAAATTCTAATTAATAATGAATTTTTTTAAATTTTTATCATTATGAAAAATATTATAAGATTTTAATAACATAATATTATTAGATATTTTATGATTATTTAAAATCATTTTTAGATTAATTTAAAGTTTATTTAATATTAATTTAATATTTATTAAATCATTTAAGATTTTTTAAAGGTGTATTATAAACAGTTAAAAACATAGTTTTATCAGATTTCAGTTAAATTTGTTATTATAAACAGTTAAAAACAAAGGATTGACTTTAAACATATTTTTTAGGGATATCATGGATGCCGGAATGGATTATTTTGAAAGGTTGGAAAGTGAAACTCATGCACTCTATGAGATAGCCAATGAGGCAAGGTCAAAAGGTTTTGATGTGGAATTGGAAACAGAAATCCCATTGGCAAAGGACTTGGCAGAGCGTGTGGAAGGGCTTGTAGGTCCTAAGGGTATTGCAAAACGTATCAAGGAATTGGAAAAGGATATGTCTCGTGAAGAGGTAGCATTTGAAATTGCTGCAGAAATCGCTTCACAGGAATCCGCCGCTACTGGAAAGAAACTGGAAGAGGAAAGACAGAGTTTTGCAGATCAGGGACTTCGTACTGCACTTGCCATTCTAACTGAGGGTGTGGTTGCAGCTCCTTTGGAAGGTATTTCCGGAGTTAAAATCAAGGACAATTCTGATGGCAGCAAATATGTTGCGGTTTACTTTGCAGGTCCGATTCGTAGTGCAGGAGGTACTGCAGCAGCTTTATCCGTTCTTCTCGGTGATAAAATCAGGGTGGCCACTGGTCTTGACCGTTTCAAGCCTACCGATGATGAGATTGAAAGATATGTGGAAGAGGTAGAGCTTTATGAATCAGAGGTTACAAACCTCCAATATTCTCCAACTCCTGAAGAGGTCCGTTTTGCAGCAAAATCCATTCCTGTAGAGGTTAGTGGAGAACCGACAGATCAAATTGAAGTTTCCCACAGGGACTTGCCTCGTGTTGAAACAAACAATATTCGTGGCGGAGCATTGCTTGCGATGGTTGAAGGAGTTATTCAAAAGTCCAAAAAGATTTTAAAGATTGCAAACAAGCTTCAACTGGACAGTTGGGAATTTTTAGCTGAATATGCAAAGGGTATTGGTTCATCCCAGGAAGAAGAGAAGTCTGATGGCAGTGATGAATCTGAAGAGTCCGTTGAGGAAATCGATGACAATATCATTGACAAGGAAGAGCTTTTTGCCCATTCAAAATATGCTCATGATATTATTGGCGGAAGACCGGTTCTAGGTTATCCTTCCGAAAAGGGAGGCTTCCGTTTAAGATATGGCAGAAGCAGAAATACTGGGCTTGCTACAATGGGTGTTCACCCTGCAACCATGGAGCTATTGGAATTTCTGGCTGTAGGAACCCAGCTCAAGATTGAACGTCCTGGAAAGGGTAACTGTGTAGTTCCTGTAGACTCCATTGAGGGGCCGACCGTCAAGTTGAAATCAGGTGAGGTCCGCAGATTGGATTCCATTGCAGACGCTAGAAAATACAAGTCACAGGTTGTTGAAATCCTATTTTTAGGTGACATGCTTGTTGCATTCGGTGAATTCCTAAGAAACAACCAGCCTATGTTAGGTGCTTGCTGGTGTGAGGAATGGTGGGTTGAAACAATCCGTAACAGTGACAAGTACAGAGATTTGTCCAACGATGAAAAGGATGCTTTTGATGTTTATTCACTTGAAAACAAGCCTTTGACTGTGGAAGAGGCATTTAAGTTAAGCTATGACTTTGCAATTCCATTGCATCCTGAATACACCTATTACTATAATGACATTTCAAGAGAGGATTTAAATGACTTAAGCTCATGGATAAATGGTCAAGGGGACTATATAAATGAGGGTTATCCTAATGGAGAGGATTTAATACTTGATTTGTCCTATCAGAAAAGAACTCTTGAAGTTTTGGGAATTCCACATAAATTGGAAAACAAGAAGGTTATTATCGAAAAGAATTATGCTTATGCACTACTTAAAACTGTTAATGCAGATTATTCAAACTATTTGGATGATGAGCATTACAAGATGAAGGTAGTTGATATAATCAATGAAAATATTGACTTTGAAATTAAAGACAAGGCGCCTTGTTATATTGGTACAAGGGTAGGTCGTCCTGAAAAGTCCAAGGAAAGATTGATGAGACCTGCTCCACATGTTCTCTTCCCTATTGGAAACAATGGCGGTTCCAGACGTCTTGTGGCTGAAGCTGCCAAAAAGAGAAAGATCACTGTTGATATGGCAAGAAGGCACTGTACCAATGAGACTTGCGGATTCAGTACATTCCAGGCCATCTGCCCTCATTGCGGTGCTCCTACAGAAATTGGAAAGGTCAGCAAAAAGACAGTCAATTTGGCAAAGATGCTTTCCGATGCCTCAGATAATATTGGGGTCCGTAAGGTTGATGAGGTCAAGGGTGTAGTTGGTTTGATTTCAGAGGACAAGCTTCCGGAACCTTTGGAAAAGGGTATCCTCAGAGCTAAAAATGGAGTATTTACATTTAAGGAAGGTACAATACGTCATGACTCTACAGATTTGCCCCTCACTCATTTCATTCCAGAGGAAATTGGTGTTTCCGTTGACAAATTATTGGAAATGGGCTATACTCATGACTGTTATGGTGAGGAAATAGTAAGTGATAAGCAGATAATTGAACTTAAGGTTCAGGATATTGTAGTTTCAGACAATTGTGGAGAGTATCTTGTAGGCGTAGCTAATTTCGTTGATGATTTGCTTGAGAAGTATTATGGAATGGAAAGATTCTATAATGTTAAAACCAAGACTGACCTTATAGGTCACTTGATTGCAGGTCTTGCTCCCCACACATCAGCTGGAGTATTGGGTCGTATTGTAGGTTTTACAAAGGCATTAGGCTGTTATGCACACCCTTATTTCCATTCCGCTAAAAGGAGAAACTGTGACAGTGACGAGGATTCCGTTTTGCTCTTGCTTGACGCTTTGATTAATTTCTCCAAGTCTTATCTTCCAAGTACTCGTGGCGGTAGTATGGATGCTCCTTTGGTTTTATCTACAAGGATAGATCCTGAAGAGATAGATGACGAATCCCATAACCTGGATATTTTTGAACGTTTCCCATTGGAATTCTTTGAACGTAGTCAGGAACCGTTAAAACCTGCTGAAATGCTGGATTTGGTTGACAATGTTGAAATGCATTTGGGAACTGACAGGCAATATCATGATTTGATGTTTTCACATCATACCTCAAGCATTCATGCAGGCCCTAAGGTCTGTTTGTATAAGCGTTTAGGTTCCATGAAGGATAAGGTTGAGGCTCAAATTCACCTTGCTGAACTTATTAGGGCTGTAGATCAAAGGGGAGTTGTGGAAGGAGTTCTTTCATCTCACTTTTTACCTGACATTATGGGAAATTCAAGGGCTTTCTCCAAGCAAAAGGTCAGATGTCCGAAATGCGGTTCAAAGTATAGGCGTATGCCACTTACAGGAAAGTGTAAATGTGGCGGAAATCTGATATTAAGTGTTTCCAAGGGATCTGTTGTTAAATATCTTGAAATTTCTCAGGATTTGGTTAATAGATATCCTGTTTCTCATTATCTCCAGCAAAGATTGGAGATTCAAGAGTTTGGTATTAATTCATTGTTTGAAAGTGATAAATCCAAACAAAGTTCATTAGATGTTTTCTTTGGAAAATAAATCTTTTTAATTGATTAAAATTTTATAATTTTTTAAGTTTTAAATATTATTTAATTTTTAATTTTTTAATTAATTTAATTTTTTAAAATTTTAATTTTATATTTTTTTTAAGTTTAAAATTAATTTAATTTTTTAAAATTTTAATTTTTTAATCTTATTTATTATTATAATTAATTATTTAATTGAAAAATAGTCTTTTAGCCGATTGGATTGTTTTTTAATTATTTTATTAAATTTTATATTATTCTTTAGAAAATAGTTTTTTAATTAATTTAAATTGCTTTTTTATTTATTTAATTATTTTTTAAAAATAATATTTTTAATAAATATTTTTTAATTTCCGTTTTTTTTAAAATCAAATGAATTGAAGTTTATTGTCAAAAATAAAATTTTTTAATCTGGAATAATTTTAATATTCTTAAATATTTTGAATATTCTGGAGAAATTTTTTAAAATTAGTCTTAATTTTTTAATTTTAAAATTAGTTTATTTTTTTTAATTTTAAAAATTAATTTAAATTTTTTAATAAAATTCATAAATTTCATTCATTTATATAAGAGATTTATTATTGTTCGATTCAAGCCGAATGATTTATATACCTCTTATGATAAATATTATTTCGTGGAGTAACTAACTTTTCAGTATGTTACTAACTTTCGTATAATTTCGAACAGATATTATACATCATAAAACATAGTATAATTACACTAAATTCAAAGTTATCTAAAATTTATTATTGGTGTTTTGCCTTTGTTTTAGTGTTTAATGGCTTAATGATTATTATTTTAATCCAATTAATTTAATTATCAATTTAATCTAATTAATCAAATTATACAATTGTTTAATTATTTAATCTTATATGGTTATGTCTATTTTAGACTTATGAAGGTGTTAAAGTGGAAAATGTATATAATGTAGAAAACGATATTCAAAGAGCTAAGATCTCTGTTAAAAAGAATAATGGAGTATCTGAAGCTTTCAGTTATGAAAAATTATTAAAATCTTTAGTTATGGTAGAAGCTCCATTTTTTGAAACTGAAAAAATTGTTTCAAAAGTAGTTGAAAGCCTATACGATGGAATTACCACTAAAGAAATTAAAAAAATAGTTTACGAATGTTTAGAAGATGTAGATTCTGAAGCAGCTAATAAATACTTGGCTAAAACTACCTTGAAGGTACGTTCTTCCAGAGATAAAATCGAACCATTCGATATGGCTAAAATTGCAAGTACCTTGGTTGAAGAAACCGGCGCTTCACAAGAAACTGCTTTTGAAATCGCTTCTGAAGTATGGAAAGAACTTAAAAAACTTAATGTGGAATACTTGACTGCTCCAATGATTAGGGAAATTGTAAACACAAAACTTGTGGAATACGGTCTTGAAGACTTAAGAAGCAGATACACTCGTTTAGGTATTCCTGTATTCAATATTACCAATTTAATTGAAAATGGTTCCAGAGACAATGCAAACATGATGCACAATCCTGAATCCATTCACAAATATGTAGCTGATGAGGCTTTAAAACAATATGCTCTCCTTCACATGTTGCCATCTCACTTGGCAGATGCACACATGTCCGGTGACATTCACATTCACGATTTGGAGTTCTTTGCAGGCAGGCCATTAAACTGTTTGCAACATGATATAAGAGCTTTCATTAAATACGGTCTTAAAGTGGACGGTACTGGAGATCACACTTCAGTTGCAGCACCTCCATCCCATATGGAAACCTTGATGAACCACACCGGTGAAATCATGCTTGCAGCACAACAAAACATGTCTGGTGGACAAGCTATGTCCTTATGGAACGTTTTTGTTGCTCCATTTGCAAGAGGCAGAAGCTATGAAGAAGTAAAACAATCCATTCAAATGTTGGTTTACAACTTAAACATGGCTTACGCAGCAAGAGGTTCCCAAGTTCCATTCACAAGCATGCAATTGGAATTCGGAGTTCCAAAATTCCTGCAGGATGTAACTGCATATGGTCCTAGAGGACAAGTTGTAGGAACTTACGGTGACTTTGAGGATGAAACCAGAATGATTCAAAGGGCATTTACTGAAATCCTCATGGAAGGGGATTCAGAAGGTAAACCTCACCTTTTCCCAAATACAATTTACACATTGCGTGAAGAGACCTTGAAAGGGGACTATGATGAAGATATGCTTTTAGTTCACGAACTTTCTGCAAAATACGGATCTTCCTACTTTGTAAACATGTTGCCTGAATACAGAGGTCAAATGGCTAATTATATGGGTTGTAGAACTTGTCTTCAAGACACCTGGACCGGTGACTGGGAACAAGACTGTTTAAGAACCGGTAACCTTGCTTACGTTACCTTGAACTTGCCTAGAATCGGATACCAATCCAGAGATGAGGACCAAGTCTTTGAATACTTGGACAACTATATGGACTTGGCTGTTGAAACCTTGATGATTAGAAGAAACCAAGGTCTTAACTGTTTAAATAACTTTGACATCTTGCCATTCCTTGATCAAGATGTTGATGGGGAAACCTATTACAGAATCCAAAACTCCACATTATCCTTTGGTTTCTGTGGTTTAAATGAAATGTTGCTTGCATTATTCGATGAAGGCATTGATAACCCTGATGCAAATAAATTCGGTATCAAATGTTTAGAATATATCAATGCAAGGGCAAAAGCATTACAGGATGAAACTGGACTCAGATGGTCTGTATTACAAACCCCTGCTGAAAGTACTGCATACAGATTTGCAACCTTGGATAAGGAACAATTCGGAGATAAGGCTATCTTGCAAGGTGACAATGGTGCTAACTATTACACCAATTCCTCACACGTTCCTGTTAACAGTGAAATCTCCTTTGCTGACAAGGTTAAAATCGAAGGTAAATACCACAGCTTAACCCCTGGTGGACATATCTTCCATGCATTCATGGGTGAATCATACTCTGATCCTGAAGCATTGATGAGCTTAACCAATAAGATTGCAAGAAAATCAGATATTGGTTTCTGGGCTTACAGTTCAGCATTCAGTTTCTGTTTAAAATGTAAGACCTTGATGAAAGGATTAAGCAATAAATGTCCTTCCTGTGGTGAATCTGCTGATGTGGAATGGTATGACAGGATTACTGGTTACGTACAACAAGTAGGTCATGCTAAATCTGCTAACGGTGGATGGAATGCAGGAAAACGTCAAGAATTAATTGACAGACGCAGATTTGAACAATAAGTTTTAAATTAGTTGGATTATCCAACTATTTAATTTATTTTTCCTTATTTGGGAAATAATCAATTTATTGTTTTTTTATTTTATTTGTTTTATTTTTTAATTTATTTTATTATTTTTGTTTTATTTATTTTATTTTTAGATTTATTTTTAAATCTATTTTATTTTATAATAGAATTTATTCTATTTTCCACTTGATAGGATTCTTTTTAGAATCCTATTTACATCCTTTAATGATTTAACTTATTTTTTACTATTTTTATAATCCTTTAACTTTTTTTACTATATTTTTCACTATTTTTATAATCCTTTAACTTTTTTTTACTATATTTTTCACTATATTTTTCACTATTTTTATAATCCTTTAACTTATTTTTTTGTACTGTGTTAATGATTTTTTTATTTTATTTTAAGCATTTTTCAAGTTATTAGTAGTTTTTAGTAGTTTTTAGTAGTTTTTAGTAGTTAGTAGTTTTTAGTAGTTTTTAGTAGTTTTTAGTAGTTCTTAAATTATTTTCCTTTAAGAGTTCTATTTTTTTAGCTTTTTTAAGTATTTTGTTCAGGTATCTATGGGGATGATTTTATTATTGTTTAATTTTTTTTAATCATTTCTTAATTATAGTAAGTCTTATATATTTTACTAACCTAATTATTAATGTGTATAAAAAGTTTAGGTTATGGGTAATTTTAAATGGTTAAGATAATTTTTATTGTTTATTAAATTAATTTTAAAAATATTAGATTTATTAAATAATTTATTTTCTTATATGCTTGCTTATAAGTAATTAAATTAATTAAATATGCTTTATTTTAATTATTTTTAATTTTTATTTAATTATTTTAATTTATTTTAATTATTTTTAAGTTATTTTAATTAATTTTAATTTTATTAACTTATTTCTTATTTTAAAAATGGTCTTAGTATTGTATGGTATTTTGACGGTTCTTAATCAGACAATATTTTTTATACATTATTTTTATAAAAAAAACAAAGGTGGTGAAATTATCAATACAAAAAAGAAACTGGCATTAATACTTCTTGTTTTAAGTGTTTTTGTGATTTCCTTAAGTGGAGTCTCTGCATTGGATGCAAGTGATATGGATGATGTAGGAATAGTCGATGATGTTTCAAGTGATTTGCAGCTAACTGGCATTGATGCAAGTGATTCAAGTGCAGATGTCTCTATTGATAATTCACAGGATATAAAATCTAGTGATAATTCTAATGTTCTAATAGATTCAAGTAATCAAAATATTGAAAATGATGTTGAATTAAATGAAACTGATCTTAAGTCTGCAGATAAAAAATCCCTTTCCTCTTCAGAAAAGGAAATTTTAAGATATTCTGATGGTCAATATATTGAAATCAGAGACCATGCTTCAGGAATTGGTGGAGAGGGAGTAACCACCATCATTCAGTCTGCAAATTTAAATGAGGATATTTATATTGATGTATTATGGCATGAGCAAAGTACTTACGTTTGGACGGTTTGTTTAGATGGTGTAAATCAAACTGATTTGCAGGTATCTCCTGTTGGTGATGAATTTACATGGAGAAATAATGTATTTTCAGTCAGGTTCACTGGCAATGGTACGCATACTGTACAATTAGTATATGAAGATGATTATGGAAATCAATATTACAGTAATACTTTAAAATATTCCATAGGTGTAAGTGACTTAAGCGGCGTAGAAGGCCATATTTATATTCGAGACCATGATACTGGAAATAATGGCACTATTACAAAATCTGATTTAAGCGCTTGTGTCTTTGATATTTGGTTTGATGGGCAAGTATCTTATGAATATTTGACTATACGTATTAATGGTGAGGATAGTGGCACATTTTATACTGAGTTTACAAGTTTTGAACAAATAATGTATCAAAATAATAATTGGGAGCATACACATTCATTTACACCTCCTGAAAACGGTACCTACAGGATTCAGTTGTATTACTCTGGAGAAAATATGTATGTAAGTAATGTATTGACTTATGTTGTTGGATCAGGTTCAGGTGGAGATGAGCCTGTAACTCAAAATTATACCTATAATATTTCAGCAAGTAAGTCTACTGCAAATTATGATGATAATATTACTATCACATTTATTCCTTCTGATTATAGTATAAGGAGCGGTACAGTTCAATTCTATGTAAACGGTTATAATTTCCTAAATTATCCTTATTACACTAATGGAACTCTTTCAACTTGGGTCAAGTATATTCCTGCAGGAATCAATAACTTCAGTGCATATTACACTGGTGATGGTGGAACTCATCCTGCTGGATGGACAAATAATGCAATTGTTTATGTTAATCCGGTTGAAACTTTTATCAGTGCAGCTCCTGTTGTGATGGATGTGGGGGAATCCAGGTACTTGACAGTCACTCTCATTGATATTGATGGTGATGCTGTACCTTCTCAAGAGATTATTGCTAAAATTAATGGTGTTGATTATGCTGGAACTACAAATGCTAACGGTATTGCAACAATTCTTATTCCATCTACTTTAACTGCCAACACATATACTGTAAGTTTAAGCTATGCTGGTGGGGACTGGAAAAAGTATCAGACCCCTGATACCTTAAGATGGCTTTATGATTATGGTGATGATGAAGATTATTTGCATAAGGAATCTTCCAATGTAACTACAATTACTGTAAGATCTTCTGAAGCTTCAACTCAAACATCCCTTTCTCTTAGTCCTAGTGCATCCATTGATTTAGGCCAATCTGTAACCATTGTTCCTACTGTCACTTCTGGAAACGATGTCCTTACTGCAGGGGGTGTGGAAATATTTATTGATGGTTCAAGTTATAGAAACATTACTGCAGGTGGAAATGTATCATTCACTCCTGATAGTGCAAAAACCTATAATATTCAGGCTGTTTATAAAGGTCTTTCTTCCTATTATGCTGGAAGTTCATCTCCAATTCAACAATTAACTGTAAATGGTGGACAGGAAGCTTCCACTGCTATTTTAATTATTACCCCTTATGATATTGATGAAGGTGCGAGTGAGGTTGTTTCCATTTCTTTAATTGATAATGCAGGCACTAAGATTAATGGGTATGTTGTTGTAGAGATTGCAAATACTCAATATTTCGTGAATGTAACAAATGGTGCTGCAGAGATTTATGTTGATGGCTTGAAAGAAGGTTCATATTCTGTTTCTGCTTTCTTCTTGGGTAATGATGATTATGCTGCTGTAAATGCAGATCCTAAATCTTTTGAGGTAAATGCTGTTGAAGAGCCTGTTGAGGAGCCTGCTGTTACTTCTTTGTCTGTCAGTCCTAAGAATATTGATGAGGGTGATGTTGAGGTTATTGGTGTTTCTTTGACTGCTTCTGGTGTTGGTATTGGAGGTATTGTTGTTGTTACTGTTGATGGTGTTAATTATTATGCTAATGTCAGTAATGGTAGGGCTAGTGTGACTGTTAAGAATTTGCCTGCTGGTCCTTATTCTGTTTCTGCCAGGTTTGTTGGTAGTGATGGTTATGCTGCTTCTGTTGCTTCTGGTTCTTTTGTTGTGAGTGCTGTTGAGGAGCCTGTTGTTGAGCCTGTTTATGTTCTTCCTAATGCTACTATTGCTTTGGAGAAACTTGATGGTGCTGTTCTTGCTACTTTAACTGATCTTGATGGCAGTCCTATTTCAAATGCTGATATTCTTGTTAGTGTTAATGGTGAGGCTTCCAATGCCACTACTGATGCTAGTGGTAAGTACACTGTTGATGTAAGTGCTAATGCTACTGTTGTAGTCTCTTTCACTGACGTTAATGGCATTGATGTAAGTTCAAGCATTGTAATTGTTGAAAACAACAATACTGTTGAGGTTGAAAAGATAGTTGAAGTTAACAATACTGTTGAAGTTCCTGTTGAGGTTGAAAAGATAGTTGAAGTTAACAATACTGTTGAAGTTCCTGTTTATGTTCTTCCTAATGCTACTATTGCTTTGGCAAGTGAAGATGGCAGTTCTGTAATTGCTACATTAACAGATCTTGACGGTAATGCTATTTCCAATGCAGATATTACTGTCAGTGTAAACGGTCACGAAAGCAGTGCAAAAACAGATGCAAATGGTGCATATTCCATTGAAATCAGTGGAAACAGCACTGTTGTTGTAAGTTATGTAGATTCCAATAATATTACAACTACCGGTTATTTGAATCTAATAATTATCAATACAGTTACTGAAAAGATTGTAGAGGTAAACAATACTATTGAAATCAACAATACTGTTGAAGTTCCTCTTAAACGTACAGTAACTAGTTTGGATTATAATGATATGACCACTAAGGCTTTAACATATCCTGCTCTTAAGACTGGAGAGTTCTTCGTATATACTCTTAAGGATGATAAAGGAAATGTATTGGCTGGCAAGAATGTAAGTGTTGGATTCAACGGTCACGTATACACATACATAACAGATGAAAATGGTCAAGCTAAAACACAGGTTAACCTTAAGGTTGCCGGAGGATACACATTTGCTGTCTGTTTCTTAGGTGATGAGGAATATAATGCAAGTTTTGTTGCAGCAAAAATCACTGTAGAAAAACAAAAACCTAGCTTAACCGTTCCTGCAAAAACCTACAAGGCAAGTGCTAAGACTAAAACATTGACTGCAACATTTAAGGATGAAAAAGGTCAGCTTATTAAAGGTAAATCCATTACATTCACTGTAAATGGCAAAACCTACACAGCTACAACTAATGCTAAAGGTGTTGCAAGTGTTAAAGTAAGTCTATCCACTAAGAAAACTTACAGTTTCGCTGCTAAGTTTGATGGTGATGACACATTTGCTGCAGTTACAAAAACAGGAAAACTTACTATAAAATAGTTAAACTTTTAAGAAAATGATTAATTTCATTTTCTTTTATTTATTTTTTTTAAATTTGTTTGTTTTTTTAATTTTTTAAGACTTTTTTTAGTTTTTTTATGGTTTTTTTTAGTTTTTTTAGTTTTTTTATTTTTAAGATTTTTTTAGTTTTTTTATGGTTTTTTAGTTATTTTTTTTATTTTTTAATCCTTTAGGACAGTCCCTTTTTTACTATTTTTTTAATTTTCACTTATTCATTTGTCTGTTTTAAATTGTTCTTTTTTAATCCTAAGTGATAAAAACTAAATTTCTATTTTATTATTGTTTTTGAATAAACAATTATATTTTTGTAAAATTTTTTTCTTCTTTTTTTAAACATTGTTTGTTTTTTTATTTTTTTATTAAATTCAATTTGACATTATTTAAACTTTAATGGAAACACTTTTTAATTAAATAAAATAAATATATAAATAATTCAATATTATTTTATAAAATCTAGTTATTATATAGGATATAAAATAATTTAATTGTATAATATTCTAAAATAATTTTGAATTATGTGAGGTTTATATTTATGAAGCTTAATAAGATAACAGTCGTTTTAGCTATTTTATTAGTGTCTATATTAGCTCTTGGGGCTGTAAGTGCAGAATCAATCGACGATACTGTTGTAGTTGATGATACAGTAACTCTTGATGTCGATGATTCCATAAATGATGTATCTGTAGATTCAGATTCGAAGGTTAAAAACAGTTTAGGTGCTGATGAGGTGGACACATATCTTGTGGATGATGATACATATTCCACCTATTTTGATGAAGAGGGTACAGCAACCGAAGCATTAAGTGCAGATGGTTCTTATACTCTTGAAATCGGTACCTTAACCAACAAGGACATTAAGATTGACTCTGGAAGTCAAATCAACATTCTTGCAAAGGAAAATGAAGGTGTCTTAAATAATGGTTCAATAACAATTGGAGACGGCAGTGGTGAAGCCGGATCCATTACAATCAATGGATTGAAATTCATCAACACTGACAAAAATCCTATTGTTGTAAATGATTTAAGTACTGACATCACCATTGAGGCAAATGATTTTGATTTGACTTATACCGATGATTATGCAGACAATGCTATTGCTATCTTAACCCAAGGATATCTCAATGAGGTTAAAATCCTTGAAAATACTGTTAAGATGGACAGTGCAGCTACTTATACATATGGTTTTGACTTAAGTTACTATATTGGATGGTATGATCATGCAAGTACAAACCCTGAAAACTTTATTGTAAGGGGAAATGTTCTTGACATCACATCAAGTGGAGTTGGAGGTATGGTTGAAGCTATGTATTTGGACACTATGCATAACTTAACAGTTGATTCCAATATTATTAATGTAAAGACCACTGGTGAAGGCAGTGCTAATTATGCTATGCAGGTTTCAGACTCCTGGGGATTCATGGAAGATGATTTCGCAGCTTCCCCATATGATATAACTATTGTAAACAATGATATACTCATGGAATCTAGTGACATGGCTTATGGTATTACAGTAATCAGTTTATGGCCTTTTGATGAGGAATATGATGAATTAGTTAAGGATATCTCAATAGAGGGAAATGCTCTTACAATAAAATCTGATGCAAATGCTGTAGCTATTGGTGTAAAATCCGCTGATGCCATAGTATCTGAAAATGAGATAGTAATGGCGGTTGATGAAACTGCTGAAGTTAAAGCTTATCCAGATCCTGCATTTGGCAATGAAAGTGTTGGAATTTATATTGTAAACTATGATTCCACAATGGGTAATTATGCAAATGTCACAGTTGTGGAAAATGCTATATTTTCCAATATTGAAACCAATATTAAGGTCATTAAAAATGATTCTGATGTTGAACCTTTAACTGTTGAGGACAATGAGGAAATATTAGGCTATTTAATCAATGATGGCAATTTTGATTTATTCTTTGATGATGAAGGCTGCTTAAACATTGAGGAAGGTTATACTCTTCTTTTAGCTAATTTAACTGCTAAGGACATTATTGTTGATGTTCCTGTAATCATTAATGGTATTGAAGGTTCTTCACTTGTAAACACTACTATTTCCCTTGTTGCTGGTGCTGATGGTACTGAAATAGCTGGTTTGGTCTTTGATTATACTGATGCTGGAAGTACTTATGCTGTTATTTCTGTAAATGATGGTGTAAGTGATGTTAGCATTATTGGAAATGAGATTAATGCTTATTCTGCTGCTGGTTATAATTCTGCTATGGCTATTGCTGTTTATGGTGCTACTGAAGCTTCCAAAAACATTTTAATTGATTCCAATATGATTACAATCACTGGTGATGAGGCTTATACCTACGGTATTGACATTCAAAATTATGATCCTTACTGGAATAAGGGTCAAGGTGCTGAAAACGTAAGCATTTCCAATAATATTATTGGTTTGTATGGTAATGGTATGGAAGAGGCTATTTATCTCTCTTCCCTTAAGGATGTTTCCGTAATTGATAACACTATCACTTCCACTTCCACTGCTACCGGTAAGGGCAATGACGCTTATGGTATTGGTGTAAACGGTGTAGATGGATTAATTGTTGAAGATAATTTAATTGAGGTTAATGCTAATCAAATGGCATTTGGTGTGGCTTTGACTTCCGGTTCTTCCAATGTATTGGTTGAGGATAATGATATTGAGGCTGTCGGTACCGGTGCCATTGGAGTTGGTATTGCTTCAAGCACTAATGTTTCTGTTGTTGATAATAATATTACCATCATTGGTGGGGATTACACTTCCATTGAAACCTGGGACAGTTTAGGAACTGCAAATGCAGCTATCCTTGACAAGACCTCTTCTGCAGACATTGGTGAAAACAAGATTAGCGAAATTGGTTTTGTAAGCATTGATGATGGCAATTTTGCTACCTACTTTGATGAGGATGGAAAGATTAAGGATGATGCTCCAATAAGTGAAGGAGACATAATCTTCCTTGGCGAGTTAACAAATAAAAATATTGTAATTGACATTCCTTTAATAATCAAGGGTGAAAAGGACAATAAGTTAACCAACACTAGCATTTCTATCATTTCAGGTGCAGATAACACAAGTGTTTCCGGTTTAAACATGGAATTTACAGGTGATGCAAGTACAGGTTCCAAGGCTATCATCTATCTCAGTGAAGTGGATGGAGTATCCATTCTTGAAAACAATATTGTGGTAACAGACTTTGTAAATGCTGAAGGGGCCAAATGGGGTTCAAGCCTATATGTAATTGAAGTTGAAAGTGGTAATGAAGGAACTTCCAATATTCTTATTGCAGATAACAATATTGAGGCAAAGGGATCCGCTAATTACCTTTATGGTATTGATGCTTTCACTACCTGGGGTGCAAATTCCACCAATGCTAATTTAACAATTGATGGAAACACCATTTCAATTGAAGGTGGAGCTCGTATGGCTGAAGCCATATATGCCAGCGGTTGTGAAAATGCTGTGATTTCCAATAACAATATAAGTTCTGTAGGCACTCTTGCCGCTTATGGTATTGGTACAGACAGTTTAACTGCCGGTGAAATTTCAGACAATACTGTAGAAGTAATTGCAGGTGCACAGGCTTATGCCATTACAAACACATACAGTAATGGAGTTGAAATCAAGGACAATACAATCAATGCCGTCGGTGTCGGTGCAGTAGGTATTGGATTTACCGGTTCCAGTGATATAACTGTGGAAGATAACAATATTGAAATTGCTGGTGGAGATTATACCTCAATCACTTCTGCTGACAGTTTAGGAACTGCAAATGCAGCTATCTTGGATAAGGATGGTGTTGGAAGCATTTCAAATAATGTTGTCACTGAAGACATTCCTATAATCATTGATGACAATACATATGCAATTTACTTTGATGAAAATGGAAATATTAAAGATGATGCTCCAATCGCAGAGGGAAACACTGTCCTAATAGGCAAACTTTCCAATAAGAATATGGTAATTGACATGCCTTTAAGAATTGTCCCTGCTTCAAGCAGTAAATTAACAGATTCCACAATCAAGATTGTTGAAGGTGGAGACGGCACTTTAATTAATGGTTTGGATATTGAGTTTACCGGTGATGCAAGTACCGGTTCAGTTGGTCTTATCTATGTTCTTGGTGCAAGTGACGTTAAGATTACAAACAACAATATTGTTGTTCCAGACTTTGTAAACAATGATGGTGATACATGGGGTTCAAGCCTTTACGCTATAGAAGTTGAAAGCGGAGCTGCAGGAACCAATAATATTGAAATCACTGGAAACAATATTGAAATTAACGGTTCTGCAAACTACCTTTATGGTATTGATACATTCACTACATGGGGTGCTAACACTACAAACGCTAAGTTAACAATTGCTGATAATAATGTCACAATCAATGGCGGAGCCCTTATGGCTGAAGCTATCTATGTAAGTGGAAGTGATGATTTAAGCGTTTCAAACAACAATATAGCTGTTAATACTACAGGAACTGCTTATGGTATTGGTACTGATGGATTAAATGGTGCAGAAATCACCAATAACACAATCTATTCCGAATCTTCAAACATGGCTTACGGTATTACAAGTACAACCAGCGGAAATGATGTGGTCATTGAAGATAACCTCATTGCCGTTTTAGGTGCAGGTGCTGTAGGTATTGGCCTTTCCAGTCAAAACAATACAGTTGTAGCTTCAAATGATGTAAGCATTGTTGGTGGAGATTATAGTGGAATTTCCGTATCCGATAATTTAGGAGCTGCAAATGCTGCTATCTTGGATAAGGACAATAAGAACACCAATCTTAATGTTACCGGCAATAACTTGACTGAAAACGGCAAGACTGTTAACAAAACCCATTCCGGTGACGCTTCAAAAGAGCTTCAAGACATTATTGATGCTGCTCCTGCAGGATCTGTTCTTGATTTAGGTGGAGACAGCTATATCAATGTTAAGGACATTGTAATTGATAAGGACTTAACTGTCACCAATGGTACAATCATCGGTAAGGAAAAGGAAACCATTTTTGAAATCGGTTCAAATGCAGAAAAAGTCACACTTACAGGTTTAGACATTAAGGCAAACAATGCTAACACTATAGTCAAGGCTATTGCCGAAAATGGTACAAGCCCAACTTCAATTGACATTGCTGAAATTAATATTGTAAACAATACAATTTCCAAGGCAAATGATGATGTTGTTGCTGAATCTGTAACCGTGCTTGAAATTGACTCTGAAAGAGGTATTCTTGCTCCTAACAATCCTATTGCTGTAAGCGGAAACACAATGGACAGCGGAATTGATTCATTTGACTTTGTTGTAACCGAATTTAATGGTGATAATGGAACTGAAGTTCCTGAAGGAGGTAATATTCCTGATAAGATTGCAAGTGTAATTATCTGTAACAATATGACTACCAATGCAATCAACACTGCTCTTGACGGCAGAAACGGAGAATACTTCATTTTCCAATTAGTTGATTCCAATGGCAATGCATTGGCCAATAAGCCAATCCTTGTAGGTTTCAACGGACATGTCTACAATTACACAACCGATGAAAAGGGCAGTGCAAAAACACAAATAAACCTCGGTATTAAAGGAGGATACACATTTGCAGTAAGCTTCCTAGGTGATGAAGAGTACAATGCAAGCTTTGCTGTAGCTAAAATCACAGTAAATCCAGAGCCTGTAAAACTCACAACAGCCAAGAAGACCTACAAGGCAAGTGCAAAAACAAAAACATTAACCGCTACCTTTAAGACCTCAAGAGGAACTGCAATTAAAGGCAAGAAGATTACTTTCACAGTAAACAAGAAAACCTACACCGCAACTACAAATGCTAAAGGTGTTGCTACTGTTAAGGTAAGTCTTTCCAAGAAAGGAACCTATTCTTTCACTGCTAAATTCGCAGGAGACGACAGGTATAAGGCAGTAAGTGTAAAAAGCACTGTTAAAATTGCTTAGATAGGAAAATAATTAAATTAAAACATTTAAAAAGAATAGATTTTTTACTATTCTTTTATTTTTTATTTTTTTTAGAGTTTTTAGCTATTTTTTTTAGAATTTTATTTTTAGTTTTTTTTTAGTTTTTTTTTAGAGTTTTTAGCTATTTTTTTTAGAATTTTATTTTTAGTTTATTTTTAGTTTTTTTTTAGAGTTTTTAGCTATTTTTTTTAGAATTTTATTTTTAGT